>JBAXND010000029.1 GCA_037133915.1 Bacteroidota bacterium | reverse complement strand
CGTAATCGTAATACGTGATTCCCGAAAGGGAGCTCCAGTCAAGCATTACATCAGGTGTTTGATTGGTAGCGCCGTTGCTCGGGCTAACCTGAGTTATCTGATCGGTCGTTGTAAAATACCATATCGGTGTCCATTGCGTTGTATCAACCGAATGACGGGCTCTTGCGCGCCAGTAATATTTTGTTCCGAATCTCAGATTTGCGGTATAAAAATACGAATAGCTGCTTGTGGCCGAACCATAAACATGCAATGGCGAATTGAATGTTGAGACCGTGTCATATTCGTAATCGTAATACGTGATTCCCGAAAGGGAGCTCCAGTCAAGCATTACATCAGGTGTTTGATTGGTAGAGCCGTTGCTCGGGCTAACCTGGGTAAGCTGATCGGTCGTTGTAAAATACCAAATTGTTGACCATGCCGATGAATCCAGGGGCGCTGTGTTTTTTACGGCGCGGCATTGCCAGTAATAGGTGGTTCCAAAGCGGAGATTCGACAAATACATATAACTATTGGTTCCTGCCGAAACTATTATTGCTCCCGTGAGTGCAGGGTTTGTACTAATCTTATACTGATAAATAGTCGCACCGGTAACCGAGCTCCAGTCAATCATCACATCAGGGGTCTGGTTTGTAGCACCGATGGATGGAGATACAATCGATGGTGTCGTCAGCGTGGCGTGTACCGTAAAACTGAATAGTGCCAGAATAAATGGCAACGCAATGAACCTGAGAAATCTCATAACAATAGTATTTTCAATAGTTAGGATGCAAAATTACGCATTTTGCATGATAGTAGGCAAACCATAAAGTAGAGCTACCGTTTACTTTACACTTTTTGCGATCATTTCAATCCAGTCATCGCTCGTAAAAGCAACGCTCCACTGCTTCCATGCTTCCAGTATTTTTGCCTTCTGCAGCTCTGCAACACTTCGTTTTTTACCCAACTCTTTTCTCACCAATTCCCCGGTAGCGCGTATCATTGATTCATACGATTTGAGATCTTCCATGTTCAGTTCTCTTCCGTGTCCCGGAATAAAGCGGGTTTCAGTGGGAAATGATTTTATTATTGAGGCAATATTATCTGCATCTTTAAAAATATTCCCGCCATGATCCGTATCAATGAAAGGGAACATATCCGAGAAAATAATGTCACCGATATGTAGAATCCCGGCACGCGTAAACCATACCAGTACATCGCCACCGGTATGACCGCCGGGCATTGAAATAATTTTCACAACCTCGTCACCAGTAATAATCGTCAGGGTGTCTTTCACAATAATTGACGGTCTTGCCCATACAGCAAGTGCTTTATGTGTTTCGCCAAAAAGAAGCTGATCTGTACTTAATAAATTAAGTGTAGCCATGCTTGCAATAATACCGCTCTCTTTCGCAAACTGAATATTTCCGCTCGTGTGATCAAAATGCCAGTGTGTATTTACCAGGTATTTTATGGGCCCTATGCCGTTCTCACTCATCTTCTTCCTGAGTAATGGCGCCGCAGCTGCATACCCCGCATCCACCAGCAGGTTCCCTTCAGCCCCTTGCAGCACGACCAGGTTTACGCCATTAACCTCAAACAGGTATATGGTGTTGGTGAGTTGTCGCATTGATAACGGAATGCTATCTTGATTTTGTGCGTTAACAAACGTTAATATAAATAAACAGAAAATGGTAATGACGAATTTTCTTGCAGGTGCCGGCATGTTTTTCAAATTAATTATAACGTGCAATTTATACATTTTATTGAAAAGCCCCATTGCTCTGATAAGCAATGGGGCTTCAAATTTTCTATAGAGTACAATGAAATCAGAGCTTTCCGGCTTTCTTGAGTCGTGCCACAATCTGTTCCATCTCAGTAACCATCAGGTCAAATTGCTTAAACGCTGCTTTGTATGGCTCGGGCTGAGTCATATCAACACCTGCTTTTTTAAGAATGGCGATAGGGAAGTCGCTTCCACCTGCACTCAGCATTTCTATGTAACGATCGCGTTCTTTTTCTCCGCCGTTGAGAACCATATCACTCAATGCAAGAGAAGCGATGAGACCGGTACTATATTGGAACACGTAATAGTTCATGTAGAAATGCGGTATTCTCGACCATTCGCATTGGATATAATCATCAACCTGTGTAACTCCGGCATCGGCACCGTAATACTCCTTGGTGAGTTTCAGATACGTTTCGTCCATAAAATCTGCAGTAAGTTTCTGACCTGATTCTACTTTTTTATGAATGGCAAGCTCGAACTCGGCAAATAGTGTCTGACGATAAATGGTACCGCGCACGCCGTCAAGATAATTGTCAAGAATAAACAGTTTGAAGAGGTCGTCCTGCTCGGTCTTCAGCATTTGGCGCATCAGCATGTTTTCATTAAATGTTGATGCAATCTCTGCCAAGAATGTTGCGTATTCGGCATTATTCGAATGCTGTTTATTATTTGAAAACCACGAATGCATGGAATGCCCGAGCTCGTGAGCCATCGTTGACAAGGCATTGTAATTGCCGTTATAATTGAGTTTTATGTAAGGATGTACACCATAAAGACCGGCAGAATACGCACCACTTTCTTTGCCTTTGTTCGGGTAAACATCTATCCATCGCTTGGTATAGGCTTCATTCAGAAGTTCGCCGTATTTTGCGCCCATAGGTTTCATGGCGTCGGCAATAATTTTTTTTGCTTCTTCATACGAATATGTTTTACTTACCGATGGAACCGCACTCGCGTAAACATCTTCATAGCGGAACTTCGGAAGTTTCAGCAATTCCTGTTTCAGTTTAAGAAAGCGATGCAGGGGCGCCAGATTTTCATGAACCTGTTTAATTAGATTATAATAAACAGCTGTTGGTATGCTGTCGCCAAATAACCTTGCTGTTAAGCAGTCATCGTATTTATATACCTGAGCATTGAAGTAATGTTTTTTAATTTCACCATCAAGTAAGGTGGCTTGAGTGTTCTCGAATTTCTTCTGGTTTTCCCAGAATGTTTTCATCACCAGCGTGCGGTCATCCGGATTTTTGGACGCGCGCAAAGCCATGTAATTCGCATAGTTCAGTGTGTATTTTTTGCCGTCGCTGAGTGTAACTTCGGCGGGCGGTAATTCAAGGTCGTTGAGTATGGTTGATGCATCTCGTCCGGTACCTCCGAAAAGCCCGGTAAGACTGGTAATGCGCTGCTGATCGCCCGGCAACACGTGGTCTTTCATGTATAATATGCAATGAATAGAAAATGCATAAGGCTGCAAACCGGGTTCCTGTTTCAGGTATTCGCTGAATTTTGCCTGACCCAGCGTTAGCACATCATCATTAAAAAATGAAAGTTTCGATCCCATTTGTACGAACATCATCTGTATTTCGCCCTGCATCTTCTGGAGTTCCTGATTGCCCATATCCATATCGGCCTGATGGCTGGCATAAGCATATAGTTTCGAACTCTTCAGGTTTACCTGCGTCATAAAATCGAGGAACGCAAGCATATTCTTGGCCGAAGATGTCCATCCTTTTGACTTTTCTTCAATAGCAGCGATATTGGCTGTCACTACTTGTTTCTCGGCAATAAAGGCTTCTTTGTTGGGGTATATATCTTCTATTTTCCAGGTGTATTCAATCGGAACATCTTTACGGTCCTTCATTGAATAATCAGGAATACCGCCGTCGTTGTTTTGCGACTGCACCATCAATGGCGCAGATGCCGAAACAATGCAAACGAGTAAAAACAGCTTTGATTTAGCCATGATTGTTTGTTTTTGGGTTATATACTAAATGCGATTTTCTGTTGCGAAGGTATGAACATTTTTTTTTCTATTTGGGTTATCCCGATAAATGGCGTTCTTATGAATTTTCCTCTCGCCCGGAGCGAGCTTTTGCAGCTATATTTCGTGATGCTAAAATAATGTAAACAATATTTGCAACCACTGATAGTCCGAACAGCATGCCAATAATAAAATCCATGGTGTCATTGTTATCAGCCATTCGTTCAAGCATAATTGCAATTGCTGACAATGCAACGCCAAAGGGCATCATAAGGATTATCGGATAGTTTGTTTTCGTTGCTTTCATTGCTGAAATGTTTTGTTGTATACAAATATCCGCTGAAATCTGCTGTGGAAAAAATATATTCAACAAGCTGTGCATTTCAATCAACATAAGGGAGTTTATGGGAATAAAAAAACGCCGGCAATTACTTGCTGACGTTTTCTTTTTTATCTTAATGTGTATTTATTTCTTCAGAACTTTTCCGGTGATGATGCCGCTATTGTCGAAGATTCTGAACATATAAATACCTGCCGGAACATTCACACTGATAGTATTTACTGTTGAGTTATCAAGTTTTTGTTCTGCAATGATGCGTCCCGAAAGGTCGTATAGCTGAACCAAAGGTTGGTTGAATCCCGAATTGTGCAAATCAATTACAAGATTTTCTGATGACCAATAAATAGATGTATTATTATTCGTATTGTTTTCAATTCCGGTAAGCGGATCGGTAACGATAATCTGAACTTCAGGAGACATTACAGTTAATCCGGCAATGAGGCTTTCGCATACTAAATAATAAGAATTTGCAGGATAGAAGTAAGGTATATAAGACGAATTGGTCTCGGCAGGAACAAATGATGTGTAAGGTCCGCCTGTTGCAGTACCGTATTTCCATTCGCGTGAGGTTGCGGCCGGTGTTTCGCTTACAGTTATCTGACTTCCATTCTGCCAGATGTCCAGATGCTGTGTTGAATCTGGTGAAACGGAGTTTGTAACCAGATTAATGGTAAGATCAGTTCCGTTATCAGTGGCTGTCAAGGGTGCATTCGATGATGTCACTCTTACGCGATAAGCCGTTCCTGCCGGTGTTCCAGCGGGGATGGTTCCAAAAATAGTGTCAGAAACAGTGGTGTTCAACGTTCCTAAAACGATGGGGCTGGCGAAGGAGCCGCTTGCATCTGAAAGTTCCGCGGTAACAATATTTCCGGCATCCATCGGGCCTGTGAGTGTAAAGGGAACCGTGATGGCTGCTCCCTGAGTGGCCGAAACAAAATAGTTGGTATTGGCAACAATTCCCGTATTCAGTTTAGGATTGTATACAACGGCAAGTCCGTCAATCCACATTTTGCTGCCACTTGAGCCACCGGCCTGATTGCCGCTTGATGTCATGGCGATGAGAATATATTCGGGTGTACGGCCGTCAACATAGGTAAACGGAACTGAAAAACGTGTCCATGATGAAACGCTTGAAGTCGGTGTGAAAAACACGGCGCGTGCAATAACATTTGCTGTGGCATCAGGATGATTGCCGCCAACAGGCGCTTCGGGGTCGTAGCAATTGCCCACATGAAGTTTAACGCCCACTTTGCCATAATCGCCGCTTGCGGAGGTATATCTGTAGTAACCAATGATACTGTCGGGACGACCGGTAAATGCCGAACTGAAATCAGGATCGCCGGCAATGGTATGAACATAGCCTTCTGCTTTGGTCATTGTAGGTGCTTCAACTTTTCCGGTAGTGCACGAACCATTGACAGCCGTTCCCCAATAACTGATTGTTTCGATGCGTACGCTGTGAGCGCCAAATAAAAAGATGCTTGCGTCATCGTTACAGGTTGCACCCGGCAAGGTTGCATATCCGCCTCCGGTTTTGTTTGAATTCCATTGTACGGGTTCCGTTGCCGGAGAAGTAACCCAGTTCTCAAATCCACCGTTAGGAATTGTTGTCTGTGCAGAAACATTTCCTGCAACCACCATCAGGCAAATGCCTGCGAGTATAGATAATAATTTTCTCATTGTTACATTTAATTAATTAAGCCTGCAAAAGTAGTTTTTTACGCGAAATTGACAAATACTTTCGTGAAAAACACAACGTAAAACTGCGTATTATCCTCATTTATCAAGGATTATACGGTTTTAATGAAGAATAACTGTCTGGCAGATATGCAAATAAAATTATCGCTGCTCTTTGATGGCTTTTTTTGCAGCTTTATAGCCCAGCGTGTACATTTCCCTGCCCTTGGCAATGTCGAGCAATGCATGCTTTTCAAGGCCGTCGGGTTCGATGTAAATGTTGCATTTCGCTTTTTTAGGTGTAATCAGCTGGTCAATCATCATGTGCACCGCCCGGTCGGCAACCTGCGTCATTCCTGAAAATTCTTTCTGAAAGCGTATCGGGTTGATGTTTATTCCAACCATCATTTCACAATCATGCTCAATGGGTTCGGTGGGAAAATTATTCAAAACGCCGCCGTCAATATACGTTACATCATCGATGACCATCGGTGTAAATAAAATAGGAATGGTGCATGATGCAATAATCATTTTAGTGAGTTCGCCTTTTGAAAAGTAAACCGTTTTGGCATTGTTCAGGTCGGTAACAGTGACGTATAATGGAATTTTCAAATCTTCAAAATACTTTGCTTTCAGGCTGTCCATCATGGTTTTATACAAGCCGGTCATTTTCACCAAACCTTTGTTCGGAAGTATGAATTCCAGAAATTTGTACAAGCGTTTATCTACAAATAATTTGTAAATCTGTTCAGGAGTGTATCCATCCGCGTAAAGCGACCCGACAATTGTTCCCGCGCTCACACCCGATATCACATCCGGAAATATTCCTTCTTCATTCAAGGCTTTTAACGCTCCGGCATGTGCAAATCCGCGAACAGCACCACCGCTCAACACCAGCCCGCATTTGTATTTTTTCTTAGCAACAGTCATTATTAAACCTTTGTCAAATCATTATTATTTTCGGAATAAAAATACAGAAAATACAATTACCGGAATATGTGGAGAAGACAATTAGAATACAAATGTAACGCCAATTAACGAGTATTTACGCTTTTTGAACTTTGGCGTATGGAACGAATACTGCGAAGTAAACAATGATGAAAACTACGGCACCGGCGGTCATTAAAAACGTTGCCTGAGCGCTGATGACTAACCATACAACGCCTGCAAGCGCACTCGATAATAAAGCAAACAGACTGTTGAAAGCTGTGAAGGCTCCGATAGCCGTGGCTGTTTCCTCTTTTTTGCAGATGTTGGATATCCATGCTTTAGCGATGCTTTCGCTGCAGGCTGCGTAAATACCATAGATGAAAAACAATATAAAAAATACAGTCACGGATGTGGATACCGCCATTCCGGCATATACGATAACAAACAGCGAAAGACCTACAATAAATGTTTTTTTCAAGCCTATGCGGTCGCCCAATACTCCAACAGGATAGGCGAAAACGGCATACACCAGATTATAGAAAATGTAAACTCCAATCAGCATGGAGTCTTCTAATCCTGCATGTTTCATCATTAATATCAGGAAAAGGTCGGAGCTGTTGAAGAGGGTAAATGCAAGCAATCCTGCAAACAGCCGCTTGTATTCTTTTGAGCTGTGACGCAAATAGCCGATGAAAGAGAAAAAGCCCGGACTTTTTGCTTTTACTGCAGCATCTTTCTTTTGTTCCTTAATAATAAAGGTGAGCAGAATGCTTACAATACCCGGAAAAAACGCGATGAAGAACAACATCTTGTAATGTCCCGGAAAAAAATAAAGATATATCAATGCAAGTACCGGTCCTATGAAAGCGCCCAGCGTATCCAGCGCCCGGTGAAATCCGAAAACTTTTCCTTTATGTTCCGGTGTTGTACAATCTGACAGATAGGCATCGCGGGCACCGGTTCGAATTCCTTTGCCGAGGCGGTCGGCAGTGCGTGACATAAAAATCCACCACACCTGGGTGAATAGCCCCATCATGGGTTTCGACAATGCGCTCAAGGCATAGCCAAACCGGACAAACGGCAGGCGTTTTCCTTTATGGTCCGACAGCTGCCCGAAATAACCCTTACTCAGCCCGGCAGTTGCTTCGGCCAGTCCCTCAAGTATTCCAATCATCAGCACCGTAAAACCAATGCTTTTTAAGAACAAGGGCATCACCGGATACAGCATTTCGCTGGCTACGTCCGTAAACAGACTTACCAGTGAAAGAATGAGAATGGGACGGGTTATAATGCGCTGCTTCACTTTGGATTACAGGCTATACACAAGACCGCCGCGAATAATCGGGTTTTCTTTGGGATTGTTTTTTTGCTGCATGAAATCCCACAATACGGAGCCTTGCAGCATCACGCCTTTCATAATCGGGTATTCGTATCCTGCGCCGATAGGTGCAGAAAATATCCACGAACGCGAACTGCCTACCGGGACATTTTGTCCTTCAAATTCGGCATGTAAAAAAATGCCTTTCCAAACGGTATATTCCGTAAAAACCCGACCACCAAAGGAGTATATGCCACTTGTTCCGTTTACGGTAGAGTAGGAGCCAATGGGCGAAAGTCCGACTTTAAAACTCTGTATCTGATAACCGATAATGGGTGCAAGGTCGATGTAAATGCCATTTGTGTAATTAGCACTTACATTGCCACCCGTAAATACTTGTGAGTAGGCGCGAGCATTGAAGAGCATCATAATTATCAGCACTGCTGTTGCTGATTTCAGTAAAAATATCCGCCTGTTTCTCATGGCATAAAGTTTTGGTTCGTGCCAAAATTACAATTATTATTCCTTTAAGAAGCCTTTTAAGATTTGTTAAGAAATTCAAGCTGTTATTAAAAGTGTACAACTAATATTTTCGGATAAAGATTTACAGTAATTTTGCGCATGTTTTTTAAAGTCTGAACAAACAGGAATTAGTGCTATTTGAATTATTGACAGACCGGTTAAACGGTAGTTCTTTTTTTTAATTACTCATTATTAATTGTTCATTTTATGAAAAATGTATTGATACTCGGTGCAGGAATGGTTGCCAATCCCATCATTAAATACCTGCTTCAAAAAAAATATAACGTCACTGTTGCAGCGATGAATGTTGAGGAAGCTCAAAAAATGGTTGCCGGTTTCCCAAACGGAAAAGCTATGCACTGGCTTGTTGATGACGAAGCAACTCTTGATAAACTCGTCCGGGAACATGATATTGCGGTGAGCCTGCTGCCTTATGTTTATCATTTAAAAGTTGCAAATGCATGTTTGAAAAACAAAAAAAATATGGTTACCACTTCGTATGTAAAGCCTGAAATGAAGGCTCTCGACAGCGAAGTGCGTGCTGCCGGTCTTATCTTTATCAATGAAATGGGACTCGATCCCGGTATTGACCACATGTCTGCCATGCGCATTATCGATCATGTGCATGCAAAAGGCGGAAAGGTTGAAGAATTTTATTCATTGTGTGGTGCTCTGCCGGCACCCGAAGCTGCCGGAAATCCGTTCAGGTATAAGTTTTCATGGAGTCCCAAAGGGGTGGTACTGGCCGGAAACAATGATGCGCAGTTTCTAAGGCATGGCGAAACGGTTTGTCTTCCTACCAAAGATTTATTCAAAAATCCGATGTCGCTTGAGTTTCCTGACTTAGGTTCACTTGATATCTATCCAAACCGTGACTCTATTGCCTACCGCGATATTTACGGCATTCCCGAAGCACAAACCGTTTACCGCGGAACATTCCGTTACAAAGGCTGGTGTGAAACACTGGATGCCATGAAGGCTATGCAATTGATAACACCCGAAAAATTTGATTTTTCAGGAAAATCGTACGCAGGTTTTGTTGCCATGATGATTGGTTCAAAAGGAGATAATATTCGTACAGAAGCAGCCGCATTTCTTGATATTCCCGTTACCGCGCATGCGCTTGACGCGATGGAATGGCTCGGATTATTCAGCCATGAACCGATGAAACGTACTACCGACAGTCCATTCGAGATTACCTCCGACCTTATGCTTGAGAAAATGATGCTTCCGAAAGAAGAACGCGACATGGTTGCCATGATGCATATTTTCAGAGCAAGCTATCCCGACGGTACTCAGGAAGTAATCAAATCACGCATGCTTGATTTTGGTGTACCCGGCGCCGATACTGCCATTGCACGCACTGTAGCGCTGCCTGCTGCCATTGGTGTAGAAATGATACTGGAAGGGAAAATTCTTGAGAAGGGTGTTCACATCCCGGTATTACCGGGCATCTACAAGCCCGTGCTTGACCAGCTGGAAACGTTGAATATTCGCATGGTGGAAGAATACGGACTGCCGCTTTCGGCAAATCTGGGATAACATTTTTATTGAAGATTTTTTATGGTGAAGTTTGGTAAATGGATTGGTGGTGGACTCGGTTGGGCTTTTGGCGGACCGATAGGCGCTATTTTTGGATTTGTGGTTGGTTCGGTGATTGATAACATTCATGTATCTACTGCCGTGATGCGTCCACAAACGATGCAGGGCGATTTTATTGCGAGCCTGTTGGTTCTGGCAGCCGCTGTTATGAAAGCCGACGGTAAAGTGGTGAAATCGGAACTTGACTACGTGAGGTCATTTTTCATGCATCAGTTTGGCCCGTCAGAAACACAGCAATATATGGTTATGCTGCGTGATATTCTAAAGCAGGATATTCCTGTTGCTGATGTTTGCCGTCAAATCCGCGATTACATGGAATACCCGGCACGTCTGCAATTGCTGCATTTTCTTTTCGGAATATCATCAGCCGACGGGCATGTTCATCCGAGTGAAGTGGACGTTATTACCAATATTGCAAATCTGCTCGGAATTCGTCAGCCGGATTTTGTTTCTATACGCTCTATGTTTGTAAAAGACGTTGACAATGCTTACAAAATACTTGAGCTTTCTGCCGATGCCAGCGATGAAGAACTGAAAAAAGCATACCGCAGAATGGCTGTAAAATACCATCCCGATAAGGTTGCAAATCTTGGTCCTGAAGTTCAAAAAGCCGCACAGGAAAAATTTCAGCACTTGAATGCTGCTTACGAAGAAATTAAGAAACAGCGCGGAATGAATTAGTTTGACTTTGGGCCTGTCGCTTTTCCGGTCTCTACCTGATTTTCCATTTCAATTTTTCCGAAACGAAGTGTAACACCCAGCGTGGTAAAACGCGAAATATTTTTTATGGAGCTTGTTCCCGAGTAGCCAGGCAAATTGGTCACTGTGACTTGCTTCTGCCAGTTAAATATATCCTGCATCCCAAGGCTTACACTTAATTTCCGTTTGAAAAAATCGGTGCGAATAGCGCCATTTACAAAATACAGCGGATCTGAACTGCCCTGTAATGTGAGGTTGCGTGAACGGTAATTGCTCACTAACTGGAACTGGCATGTTTTCAAAAAATAGAAGGTTGCCGAGAATTTTCCATCCCACGACATTTCTTCACGTTTGATTTTATAGGTTCCGAAATCTGCCGCTATTTTATTGTAAAAAGCGTTTCCGCTAAGGGTCAGATTCAGAAATTTTGCGGGTTGCAGATACAGCGTTAGTTCAGCACCTGTAAAAGCGTTTTGTCCCACGTTTACAAAAGTGGAATATAAAGTATAGCGGTTGAGGTATGTATCGTATACAACATTGGTCAGGGTATTGATGTCTTTCCCGGTGTATCGATGATAAACCGACAATCCGAAGCTTCCGCCTGATTTGAAATATTTTGAATATCCCAGTTCAAACGAATTGGCGTATGATGGCCGCAAATTCGGATTCCCGCCTGAAGTCCCGTCTTCATCGTAATACTGAATAAACGGATCAAGCTGGTAATTGGGATATACCACCCTGCGACTGTAACTGGCCGTTATATTGTGATAGCTTTTTGTTGTATACGACAAGAATACTGAAGGATAAACATTAAAAAATTCACGATTGAAATTGCTTGACGCGGCAATTGAATTCATATGGTTGAAGCGATATTCACCACGCACACCTATTTTATAATCAATGCCCCATAATTTGCTCCCGAAAGAGGCATAGGCATCAAGATTTCTCCCGCCGGTAGTGTTGTTATTGCTGAGGTAGGATGCGTAGGTATATCCATGCATCGGATAACTGCTGGTATCTGTAGGCGATTGCGAAAGCCCGCCATCAACGCTACCGTTTAAACCTGCTTCAAATGAAGTGCTGTCATTAATCGGGTAGGTGTAGGCCATGTATAAAATACCTGATTTTGCACCGGTCAGATTATCGGTAAGTCGCAGCTTATCCCGGAAAGCGTCAATAGAGAAAATCTTGGCATAATTTGTTGAGGCGCTCGATTCATACTGCCAGCCATAGGCATCCATGCTGAGTTTATGACCATGCTCGTTGAATTTATGTGTGTATGTTAATCCGCCGTAGGCGGAATAGCCATCGCCCTTATCGTCTGAACGCGTATCCATATTAAAGGATTGCCCGATCTGATAATTATGTCTTGTATTATGGTCTTCCCATGCTGAATTATTCCACGACTCACTACCGCCAAACCATAAATCAAGTTCATCTTTGGTGGTGAATTCATAGCCCAAATCTAAATAGCCGTAAGCCCATGAATTATGCGACTTGTACCAGCCCTGTGATTTGTCTGAATATAAGCTGTCAATGCCATTGGTAACGGTGCTTTCCGAATTTGAAGTATAATCCCAGCTTGACTTAGAATAGCTGGCGTACACGTTTACTTTAAATTTTTGGTCTGACCATACAAAGGAAAGCCACGGAGTGTAAGACGGGAGTGTATTGTAAGTGGTGCCAACACTAAGAAACCAGTTTTTTGAAATTTTCTGACGTGTTACAACATTAATAATACCGCCTGTCCCGCTGGCAGAATATTTTGCTCCGGGATTGGTAATTACTTCGATGCGGTCGAGCGCATTCGCCGGCAATTGCTTCAGGTATTCTTTTAATGCAGACGGATCGAGTTTCGAAGGTTTATCGTTAATCCATATAGAAACATTGGAAACCCCTCTCAGTGTAATATTCCCTTCCATGTCAACCCAAACCCCGGGCGCATTTTGCAGCGCATCGGTTGCAACGCCATTCTGCACGCTCAAATCCTGACTAACGTTGTATACTTTTTTATCGGCCGCGTATTGATAAATGGGTTTGGTGGCACTTACTTCCACACCACCCAGTTCACTTGTTTTTTGCTGTGCCATAATTACACCGAGATCAATCACGGATTGTGTGCCGTCGGCTGAAATAATTATAAGCCCGGGAGCATAGCCGATGTAGGAAATTTTAAGCAGGTATTTTCCAGCAGATACTTTCGGAATTGAGAAACTCCCGTCAAGGTCGGTGGTTGTTCCTTGCACAAAAGTACTGTCGGCAGTTTTAAGCAGCCCGAGATTTGCATATGCAAGCGGAATGCCTTTTATGCTGTCGCGCAATACACCTTTAAATGTATACTTTGTGTCATTTTGAGCATGAGCCTTCCCAATTGAGAAACCTGCGAAAAGTATCACAATTAAAAATGTACGCATATACCAGTAGCTTGAATTCAATACCGTTTTATTGTTAGTCAGCGAAACTGTTTTTGTAAACAAATCGACCCGCTAATTTTGAAAAATGGGCGTGAAATTAATAAAAATAATCAAAACAAGATATAAATAAAATTAATTATTAAGATATGAGTTATTGGTGTATAGAAAATGAAGTTAATTAATATAAATATAATGGACAATCATGCGTGAAATCCCTTATGCATAATTGCCCATTTCAATCAGAGGTTTTAAAGCAATCCGCCGTTCTTGTAAATCTGATACTGTGCATCATAAAATTTATTTATTGATGCAGATTTATTATTGCTAAGATTTGTAATTGTTCCGCCAAGGAAATCAATTTTTACGCGATTCCCGCTTTGCAGCCCTATTTCCTGAATTATTTCGGGTTTGTATGTCAGGATTGGCAAAGCGGCATTAATGGCATTGCGTTCATAAATGGCGCCGAATGATTCGGCCAGAATGCACGTAATGCCCAGTGAAATAAAGCAATCTACGGCCTGTTGTCTGGAACTTCCGGCTCCAAAGTTTTTCGATGTAATTACGATATCGCCAGGCAGTGCCTTCTTGGCGAAGTCTTCATATCCTTTTAAATTGTCAAACGAATATTGTCCCATTTCTTTGATATCAGTAATGGTCAGATAGCGGTTATGGTAAATCATATCTGTATCGATATCGTCGATAGGGATGAGCCATACACGGCCTTCGGCAACAACAGGGCGTTCTGTGTTTGTGGCTTTTGCTTTTCCACTTGTTGCTTTCATAATACCTTTTTTCTCAAAAACGGCTGCTGTTTCGGGCAGTTCGTCAGGGGTAGTGATATAGCCTGCAACGGCTGAGGCGGCAACCACTTCGGGCGATGCAAGATATACAAAACCTTTACCCTGCTTGCCAGAGAAATTGCGGTTTCCGGTACTGATGGTTACTTCGTCGGGACCGTTCTGTCCGACCTGTCCGGCGGCACATCCCGCACATCCTGCGTTTGAAAGCATGGCGCCGGCATCTTTGAATATTTTCACCAAACCTTCGTCCAGCGCGATGTTCCATATTTTGTCTGTGGAAGGTACAATTTTCAATACAACACCGGGCGCTACTTTGCGACCTTTCAGCACGGATGCGGCTTTACGCAGGTCTTCCATTCTGCCGTTGGTGCAACTGCCAATAAATGCTGAATCTATTTTAGTGCCTTTTACGGATGCAACAGAAGTATCATCATGAGGGTGTCCCGGTTTCGCAACCATAGGCACAAATTTACTGATGTCAATGTCGTGAACTTCAAGATAGGCGGCATCCTTATCTGCGAAAACAGGAATAAGTTTTCTTCCGGTTTTGGCTTCACAATAATCCATGATATCTTGCGATGGCGTGAAGAATAATATTATGGCGCCCATTTCAGTGGCCATAGATGAAATAGTGATGCGCTCGTCCAATGTAAGTTTGTCGGCTTCTTCACCGCAAATTTCAACGGAATAGCCGAGTAATTTATTTGCACCAAAAATAGACAGGAGATTGAGAACAATATCCTTGGCACTTATACCTGCCGGTCTTTTACCAACCAGATTTAATTTCACAGAGTGCGGAACTTTGAACCATACGGCGCCTTTTGCCCAGGCTGCCGCTATGTCCTGATCGCCCATTCCCTGTCCGAAAGAGCCAAGCGCTCCCATAATGTTTGCGTGTGAATCTGTTGATACGAAAGTACTGCCGGGCCACACGAAACCGCTGTCAATGGCGAGGTGTGTGCCAACGCCTGAATCGATATCATACACCGCAATATCATTTTCACGCGCGTACTGCCTGCAATAATGCTGGTTGGCGGCGTATTTCTGATCGGAGCCGGTGGGGTTGCAATCGAAGGTGAAAATTGTTTTTGTTGCATCAGCAACGGTGTAGCCTGCGTCAATCAGGTTTTTAACCACATTGGCACCACCAAAATCGCGTGCAGCGCGGATATCAATAAATACATCGATGATGTCGTCGGGATGCACTACTTCATTGTTGCTGTGTTGTGCAAGAATTTTTTCAATTAAATTCATAAAAATGAATAATTAGTAATTATTAATTAATAATTGTCTTAAAACTGCTGTCATATTAGGCGTTGATTTTTGAACGTGATGTTCGGATGATAGTAAACAGCAATTTGCTGATTTCCTCACAATCTTTTTTAATGGAGAAAAATGATTTTTCGTCTATATACCCTGAATCATGTAATAACCTTAGCCAATAATCGGTTTCTCGAATTTCTTTGTACGCAATATTCATTTTGCATGTGAAATCTTTTTTGGATGCTCCACCTAATGCTTCCTGTATATTAGCGCCGACAGATGTTCCACTTCTAAGTACCTGAGACGCCAGAATACGGTCATGCTTGATATCGCGGATAAAATGAAAGAGTTTTATAATACGCAATGCAAATAAATATGACTTTTCCTCAATCAGATTCTTCTTCATTTTAGTAATTATAAATTGTTAATTACTAATTATTAATTATTTAAGCCTGTCTTTAAACGGCTCAAATGTCATAAAATCCGCATGATGAACTACAAATGCTTCGGTGGTGCGTTTTACCATGTCGCCTTCGCCGGCGTGCGTGGCAATAATGTGGCAAACAGCTGCCGGCACTCCGCACTGCTCGGCCAGAGAAACACCGCTGAAAGGATGGCGCAGATATTTGCCATATTTTCCCTGTACGGATTTTCCGTCTTTCATTTCGTATTCGAGCAGTTTGCCGACATCTGCCAGAATAGCGCCTGCTATCAGCACATCCATGTCAACCGGAAGGTCGTTCCTGAAAAATTTATTCATCTGATTGCCGCAGTCAAGAGCGATGTGAACGACCGCACGCTTATGATCCATAAAACTGACTTTCATGTCGGGACCGGCAAGCAGTGTAAACGGAATAGTGCTTAAATCTTCGGGTGTGAGGACGCTTTTTTGAAGCGCCAGTGCCCAGGTATTGGTAGTGGTTTCGCGAAGCGGGGCGTCTTTTATCCATTCCAGCTCGGGCCACAGTTTTTTTGCTTTCTCAACGAATTCTGCTTTGATGATTTCAGCCATATTGATATTTATTAAAGAAGCCATCCATGCGGCATTGTTTGAATGCTGTATAAATGGCTCCCGGTTTTAACTGTTTAATTGTTATTTCAGTTTTGCAATAATGGCATCAGCCATTTGACGGGTAGATGCAGCGCCTTTGTTCACCACATCAGGATTACCGCCCATTTTCAGCATGTCATATGCCATCACTTTTCCTTCAAGGATTACCTGCGCAACAGCGTTACGAATGCGGTCAGCAATTTCCATTTCACCGATATGCTCAAGCATCATTACTGCCGATGAAACCATGGCAATAGGATTTACGATAGAAACAGGATAATCGGCGTATTTCGGAGCAGAACCATGTGTGGGTTCGAATACCGCTACTTTTTCGCCGATGTTGGCACTGCATGCAAATCCGAGACCGCCTGCCAGTCCGGCAAAGCCATCGCTTACAATATCGCCGAACATATTACCGGCAACAATAACATGATATTTTTCGGGGTTTTTGGTGAGCCACATCATCATCGCATCAATGTTTACATCTTCAACGCGGATGCCGGGATATTCGTTTTTCGACATTTCCTGGGCAAGTTTCAGCATCATACCTGATGTTTCTCTAACCACGTTGGGCTTTTCGCACACGGTAACCGTATCAAAACCTCTTTCTTTGGCATATTCAAAAGCGGCTTTAACAATGCGAGCAGTGTATTTTTTTGTGAAGATACGGGTTGAAACAGCTAATTCGGGTCTCGGGCACCATGAAAAATTCTCTTTGAATTTGGGATGCGTCATCAGCGCGTCATACACCTGATCCGATGGGTTGGTCCATTCCACACCTCCGTAAAGACATTCCGTATTCTGACGGAAAATCATAACATCCACGATGGGTTCTTCGATGGTATTGTTTGCTCCGCGTCTGATGAAGTTGAGCGGATTATTTTTAAACGTTTTAATCGGGCGCATGCAAATGTCGAGTGTGAATTTTTGGCGCATGCTAACAATCGGGCTGTAGTAGCTGATGCCTTTTCCCTGAAGTTCGGGAATCAGTTCGGCGGCAGCTTTATCTTTAGGTTTTGAAGTAATAGCTCCGAACAGTCCGATTTGGTGTTTCTCGAGCAGGTCGAGTGTGCGCTGAGGCAGCGGATCGCCTTCTTTACACCAGAATTCCCAACCTATATCTCCCTGAACATAATCTGCATCAAATCCTGCAGCGTCAAGTACGCGAATACATTCATCAAGTACCGGTTTTCCGATGCCGTCGCCGGGCATTGCAACGATGGTTCTTTTTGCCATAAAATTATTGTATTATTTAGTTAGCAACTGTTTATTATGCGGTTCAAAAATACGAATAAAACCATATCCCTTACAGGGATGAAAAATAAATATTATTTGGCAAAAAAAAGCCGACTAAGAAGCCGGCTTTCATATAGATTATATTTAGAATCATTTAATTAAATCCTTCACAAAATCCCGTCCGCTGCGCAGTGCGTTGATATTTGAATTTACAACGTCATCGCCTTTTTTACCGAACAGTTTGCGGATGGCATCTTCAAGTTTGGAAAACTCAATTTCGAGGAAGGGGGAGGAGGCGCCTAAAATAATCATGTTTGCTGCTTTTGAAGCCCCCTGGTCTTTGGCCATTTTATCGGCATCGATGAGTACATGTTGTTTGAGTTTGCCTATTTCTGCCAGTAATGCATCCTTATCGGGATAGTTCGGAATGTTTTTAAACGGTTCGGTATTGGAAATAAGCCATCCGTCGGGTGCCAGCATGTGCAGGTGTCTCAGGGCTTCCATTGGTTCAACGGAGATAATAAGGTCGGCTTTTCCTTTCGGGATAAGATCTGAGAAAATTTCAGTGTCCGAAACCCTTAAATTACTTGAAACGTCGCCGCCTCGCTGACTCATGCCATGTACTTCCGACTGCTTGGTTGACAGTTTCAGGTCAACCGCTGCCAATCCTATAACTGCTGCAATAGATACGATTCCCTGTCCGCCGACACCGGCTAATATGATATCTTTTTTCATCGTCTTACTTTTTAAATTTTTCTCTCATTTTCTTGTTAAGCTCAACTATGCATTCCCTGAGAGCAATAATCACAGAAACGCCATTGTATGCAAGTTCTTCTTTAACAATTGCGGTATTCTCCTCATGATTTTTTCTCAATGGTTTAATCACGCGGATGTGTTCGGGTTCTACGCCAATTCCTTTGCAAATGCTTTCTATTCTTCCGTTGGCAGCCGATTTCTGTCCGCCTGTCATGGCTGTAATCTGGTTATCAAGAATAAAAATCGTAACGGGTGATTTATCGATAACACAATCCAGCAGTCCGGTAATGCCGCTGTGAGTAAATGTCGAATCACCGATAACTGCAACTGCGGGAACCAATCCTGCATCGGCGGCACCTTTGGCCATGGTAATGGAAGCGCCCATGTCAACACAAGAATTTATGGCGTCAAAAGGTGGAAGTGCACCAAGAGTATAACAGCCAATATCAGCAAAAACACGTCCTTTGCCATAAGCCGCGAGCGCTTCATTCATGGAAAGATAGGAGTCTATATGCGGGCAGCCGGCACAAAGCGAAGGTGGTCTTCCAACCACGATTGCCGGAACTTCGTTGTATTTTTCTTCCGGAAATCCAAGTGCAGCGGCAACGATATTGGGGTTGAGTTCGCCATCACGTGGCAATGTACCATCCAGACGGCCTTTTATTTTATATGCACCGGCAAGAAATCCTTTCAGTTGTTCTTCAATTAAAGGATACCCTTCTTCCATCACAAGTATCTCTGCACAATCGGCAAATATCTGCTCAACTTTTTTTCGCGGAAGCGGGTACTGGCATACCTTTAGAACGGGATAGGGAACCTTTCCCTGATAATTCTCAACAAGATAATTATAGGCAATGCCGCTGCAAATAATGCCGAGGCTTTTATCATGACCTTCATAATAATTATTGAATGCTGATTTTTCTGATTCCATTTCAAAAGAATCCTGCATTCCAAGCAGCATTTTATAACGTTTGCGTGCAATTGCCGGAAGCAAAATGAATTGTTTCAGGTCTTCGGGCAATTTCAGTTCGTTCTGCGCGCGGCCGGGTTTCAGCACAACGCCGGCTCTTGAGTGTGCCAGACGGGTTGTGATACGCAGCATCACGGGAACTTTGTACTTTTCCGACATTTCGAAACCGTAAATCACCATGTCGTATGCTTCCTGCTGGTTGAGCGGTTCAAGACAGGGAATAAATGCAAATTTTGCGTAAAAGCGCGAGTCCTGCTCATTCTGTGATGAATGCATGGAAGGATCGTCGGCAGCCACTACAATCATACCTCCGTTAACGCCTGTTATGGCTGAGTTTATGAAGGGGTCGGCAGCTACATTCAGCCCAACATGCTTCATGCATACCAGTGATCTTTTGCCGGCATACGACATGCCGAGCGCACTTTCCATCGCTGTTTTTTCATTTGCACCCCAACATGCCTTCACACCATTGGCGCGGGCAGTTTTAGAATGATCAATATATTCTGTAATCTCTGTAGATGGCGTTCCGGGGTAGGCATAGCATCCGGAAATGCCGGCATCCAGTGCTCCCTGCGCAATAGCCTCATCTCCTAATAACAATACAGTCTGCATAATATCGTTTTATATATTTTATCAAATTTGAACTTGCACAAAACTAAAACAAATTTTATAAACAACATGACTACCGCGATTTTTTAACTTCACATTAATTTTGTTCCTTCGTGGCTTGTTAATTTACAGTTATTATGAACTATCTGGCACATGCATTCCTTTCGGGAAAAAATAAAAACATCCTCATCGGAAATTTTCTGGCTGATGCTGCCAAAGGACATACTGCTCATTATGACGAAGAAATTCGCAAAGGCATTAAACTGCACCGTATCATAGACCATTTTACTGATGGACATCCTGTTGTAACATTGAGCAAGCAGCGACTTCATCCTAAATATCATAAGTATGCCGGAGTGATTGTGGATATGTATTATGATCATTTTCTCGCGAAATCATGGCCTGTATATTCCAATCGTCCGCTTGAAGAATTCGCAGCAACCACTTATGAATTGTTGATTAAAAATTTCGCCATACTACCGCCGCGGTTAAAACGTATGTTGCCATATATGATAGCTTTCAACTGGCTGGTAGCCTATTCGGATACTTCCAATCTCAGACGGTTTTTTACCGGACTGTCTAAACGAACCGCGTTTTATTCGGGAATGGAACATTGTGTTGACGATCTGGAAGAACATTATCCGCTTTTTAAAAATGAATTTGAATGTTTTTTTCCGGAATTAATAAAGAAGGTGGAAAAGTCAATAGAGTTATTATAGAATATCCCTATATTTGAATCGAAATTTTATAATCGGCCAATCATCTAAACCGTATACCCTATGAAAAATATTTTTTTTATGATTCTTTTTGCCGGCTTAATATTGTCGGGTTGCTCCGGTGGAGCTGATAAAACAAAAGATTCTAAAGATGCTGATTCCACAGGCATTGCAAAAAATAATTCTGAGGTAAAAGGCAGATACGGTCTTAAATCGGCCATAATTTTCATGAAATCAAAAACCATGGGAATGGAGCAGGATTTGGTCATGTATTTTGATGATTATGGCGCAAAGCAGATGACCGAAATTACTGTAGAAGTAATGGGCATGAAATCGCAAACCATCGCTTTACAGGATGGTGATTACATGTACACTATTGATATGAAAACAAAAACAGGGACAAAAACGAAGCTGGAGAAAAGCGGTCCTGACAATGTGAATTTCCAGCAGCTTACGGATGAGGTAATCAAAAAATTCAATATTAAAAAAGCCGGGACAGGTGAAGTGGCCGGTCGCACATGTGAAAAGTTTACAATGGAAGTGGCTGATTCAAAAATGACCGGTACTTATTTTATCTGGAAAGGTATTCCACTTAAAACAGAGGCTTCTATTGGAGGAATAAGTGTCAGCATGGAGGTCACCAGAATAGATGAAAATGCAGCTATTGCTGCCGAGAAATTTAAAATTCCGGCCGGTGTTAAAATAGTTGAAACCGCAGAAGGAAAGTAACAACCGTATTAAAAATAATTTTATAAAATCCACGATATGAGAAGATTTTTACCTGCCCTTATTTTTATTATTTGTGCAGTTTTTGCCGGAACTTCCCGGGCGCAGGACTGCCTTCACATTCTTAAAGGTGATACAAGCCTGGTATCATCACTTACCTTCAGTCCTAACAGTAAAATACTTGCCAGTGGCAGTTGGGACAGGTACATCAAAACATGGGATGTTTCAAACGGGCAAATGCTTCGGAGTTTTGAAGCGCATAAAAGCATGGTTACTGCTCTTGCATTCAGTGCCGACAATAATACGCTCACCAGCGGCAGCTGGGAGCCAAACATAAAATTGTGGGATGTTGCCACCGGCAGCGAAACGGCTGTTATTCATAATGCTGTTACTGAAAAAGTTACCGCAATAGCGTACAGCCCCGATTACAAATTGCTGGCTGTCGCCGCCTTCGACACAATCAGACTGTTTGATGCAGAGAAAAACTTTGTTCGCAGTTTTACCGGACACCAGAATGCGGTCAATGAAATTTGTTTCAGCCCCGACGGAAAAAGGCTGGTTAGCGCGAGCTGGGACAGAACTGTCCGCCTTTGGGATGTTGCTACTGGGAAATGCATCAAGGTGTTGAAAGGACATCTCACAAATGTAAATTCTGTTTCGTTTGGTCCTGACGGAAATACTATTGTAAGCGCTTCCGACGATGGTATGGTTCGGGTATGCGATGGCAATACGGGAGAATTCATCGCCAACATGAACATGGCAATGGGCATAACGTGTGCCGCTTTAACACCCGATGGTAAATACATTGCCGGCGGATGCCTCGACGGAAAAATCCGCGTGATGGAATTACAGACCGAAAAGACAATAAAAACTTATGAAGGTCATACGAAAGCGCTCACAAAACTCGAATTTAGCCCTAATGGCGAACGGATGGCAAGCGCATCGGAGGATATGAGCATCAGGATATGGGATGTAACCGACCTCAAATATGTGCAGTGCATTATTGATAAAATGGCCGACTACAGCAGCATGATAGTCCCCAAAGATGAGTTTGAAACTACCGAGCAATATATTCAGCGCCTGGCAGATTATGATAAAAAGAAAGCAGATGCAAGACGCGAGTGCGTAAAAGAAGCCGAGTTAATGACCATTCAGAACAAAGTAATTTTTGACGAACAGCACAAGCCGGTGTTTTCATATATAACGATCCGTTTGGATGCTCTCAGCAAGTACGATGCCGATAAGCAATTATACATGGTTACTATCGACAGTATGAAGTATGAACTCAGCATGCCTATTGCCGATGCGAAGACATTTAAAACAAGTTGGCAGAAAGCTGTAGTAAGCGGCATTAAAAAAACAAACCCCGTCAATAAGAAATTTGAATTGCTTAATATGGCGGTAGTGCATCCGCTTTCCAATACGCTTTACCCTATTGGAGTGCAGGTGCTTCCAGAAAATGATAAGGAATTGAAAGAGTTCATCGATAAGAACGGGAAGCAGAAAAAATAACGGATATGCATTATCCGGTTTCAACGTGAAGATGATATTGAAAAATGCGAAACTTTTTTTCGTTATTTTCATTGATTATATATATTTGTGAAAAATTTGCTAAATTGCATCAAATTAATTTCCCTATGAAGTCAGTAAAAAAACTCCTCATTATCGCTCTGGTCGTTGCCATCGTAGCTCCGCTGCTTAATTCCTGCAAAAAAGGTGAAGAGGATCCATGGTTCTCATTTTATTCCAGAAAAACCCGTTTGTGTCAGGCATGGAAATTCTCATTTTACAAAAGGGTTGAGCAACACAATGCAACGATAGTTTCTTACACCTATGATGGCTCATCGTTCAGGAAAATTTCGTCAAATGACCAATACATCAGTGCCGGTTCTATGGTAATCACTTTTTCGACCAATGGTACTTACAAGTGGGAACAGCAAACGACCACCGATACTTCCACCTACAATTATTCGGAGCAGGGAAACTGGTATTTTTCGGGTAAAAACAGTGATGGCGAAACAAAATCAAAGGAATTGCTGAGCTTGCAGAAGAAAGACATGACCGAAACCTCTACAAGTAATAACAGTATCTCAACCATTACCTATAAAGGCAGTGGCGACTTAGGTACCAATGTGTTTAAAATTGTTGGTCTTTCGTCCAAAGAGGTACACCTGATTTCCGAATATCAAATTACCAACACCACCGGAGGCGGAGATGATATCGTGAAAATAACAACCGAAATAAAGCTGCAGAAAAATCTTTGATAAATCATTTAGATACAATTGATTTGTTAATTTTATTATCTAAACCGGAATGCTTAACATATTTTATTATACATTTGTAAACAGAAAAATTATAAACCAAAAAACGTTCAAACCATGAAAAAGTTTTTATTAGTTGTTCTAGTCGGAGCACTGGCATTACCGGTGTTTCAGTCATGTAAAAAAGGACCGAATGATCCTGCGATTTCATTTAAATCACGTTCGGCACGTCTGGTTGGCGAATGGAAAATTTTTAAAGGTGTGGAAGTCCAGAATAACGCCGGAACCATTACTAACATTAACATTGATAACAGCACTTATTCAGAAACCAGCGGTGGAACAACCGTTACCGGTGTTATTACCACTGAAATTTCTATCAAAAAAGACGGCACCTACACATGGAAACAAACTCTTACCATTGCCGGTACTACCGAAATTGATGAGCAGGAAGGCACATGGTCATTTTTGGGCGCCAACTCAGCTAATACCATTAAAAATAAACAATGCGTTGCTTTCCAGTGCAACAAATCGACCAACATTTCAGGCAGCACCACAACTGTGAGCACCTATACAGGATGGTGGCCCACCGTGTATAATATAGACGAACTCAAGAGCAAAGAAATCATTTTAATCCGCGATTACAGTTACACCGGATCCAGCACTGATACTGAAAGTGTTACATACACACTTCAGCCCAAATAATCAGTAATATTGAAGATTAAGGTAAATCAAACTTATTTATTCATTGCAAAACTTAAGAATCATGAAAAATATTTCAAAATTTGTGTTGGTGCTGTTAATCGCAGCATGTGCCATGCCTGCTTTTCAGTCATGCAAAAAGGGCGATAATGACCCCGGTATATCGTTTAAATCAAGAAAATCACGTCTGGTTGGCGAATGGAATGTTACCAAAGGTAAATTAACCCAAACCTCCGGCGGATCTGTTGCAACAATGACTTATGATGGCAGCTCATACAGCGTTACCTCAGGAGGTACAACCACAACAGGTACATATACTTTTGAGTATTCTATCCTTAAAGATGGTAAATATACATCTAAAGAGACCCGTACTGTTGCCGGAGCCACAACATCTTATTCTTACGAAGGATTTTGGTATTTCCTTGATGCCAATAAAAATCTTCAGGCTAAGAACAAAGAGCGCGTTGCTTTCCAATGCACAAAATACACTTACACTTCAGGTACCACAACTACGATTCAGACTTATACAGGCGATAATCCCGATGAGTATTATCTGGACGAGCTGAAAGGCAAAGAAATGATCTGGAAACGTAGTTTAAGTGCAACCGGTGGCTCAACCACAACCATTGATTACGAATACACTCTGACCTTAAAATAATAAGGAATACAATTTTTGAAAATCCCGGCCACCCGTCGGGATTTTTTTTTATCAAATATCTATTTTAAACCAAGAAAATTTTGTTTAATTGCAATTGTTGCTATATTTGCATTGCTAACGAAATGTTATATCACATGAAAAGTTTAAAACCTCTTGTAATTCTTATTTTGGCAGTGCTTACCATCGCCCCGTTTATGCAATCGTGTAAAAAAGGTGATGGCGATCCCTTCTTTTCTATATACTCCCGTAAGGCACGCGTAGCCGGCGACTGGAAAATTTCTAAACTTACCGACAATGTTGCGTATGGTAAAATTACGATTGAAACCACTTACGACGGAAATAAAAAGCAAGAAGTAACCACAGTGCACGACTCCATTATTCATGTGACCAATCCTACACCGCATGATTCAACATTTGATTATATCACCAAACAAACCTGGACAGGAAGTGTTGCCTATACATTTGAGAAAAAAGGCACCTATGACATTCTTGAAAACTTTACAAACGATACCACCATGGAGAAATTCACCGCTGAAGAAAAAGGACTGTGGTATTTTACCGGGGGTGGGAAAAATAGCGGATTCAAATACAAAGAACTTCTGGGACTGCAAATGCAATCCTATGTATATAACCCCGATGGCAGCGCATCATACACCATTACCGGAATAGGCGATAACGACCAGGAAATTTATGAGATTTACGAATTGAAAAATAATGAAATCATCCTTAAAGTTGAAACTGAAGAAACCATCAACACATTAAAAATTACACATACGCTGGAACTTACACTCAGCCCTCGATAATTCTTAAGTGCCATCTTATTAATCCTCCGGATTTCCGGGGGATTTTTTTTACCATAATTCGTTGCTATGATAAGATACCTCTCCGGACTCTTCAATAGAATATTTACTGAAACCTGGATTACGACCACTGAAGATTCAAGAACCTATACACTCTCCGCGAAAGGAAAAAAGTTTGATTATAAAGTACTCATTACAGCTGTTACCGTTGCGCTGTCGCTGGTTTTTATCGAGTATATTGGCAAAGACCCTGCTTACATCACCGGGCTTCTGAAAAGCTTGTCGTTGAATGCTGCGGCAGAAAATTTGCGTTATCTCACCGAGAGTCACCCGAACCATCAATTGTACAGCCTTGCCTATTGGGTAATGGTAATCATGGTGTTCTACCTGTTACTGCCGGTTTTGGTTATAAAATTTGTTTTTAAGGAAAAACTGCGGAATTACGGACTTACCAAAGGCAGCCTGTTCAAAGATTATAAGCTTTACCTGCTGATGTTTATGGTGATGATACCCTTGGTACTGTATTTCTCACGCACTGATGGATTTCAGTACCGATATCCGTTTTACCGTCTTGCCACCAATGAACCCTTATGGCCAAATTTCTGGATGTGGGAGCTGCTTTACCTGTTCCAGTTCTTTTGCCTTGAATTCTTTTTCAGGGGGTTTATGGTGCATGGTCTCAAGCAGCGTTTTGGCTATTACAGTGTGTTTATGATGACGATTCCCTATTGCATGATACATTTCGGAAAGCCGCTGCCGGAAGCCATTGCCGCCATTGTTGCCGGCATTATTTTGGGCACGCTCAGCCTGAAAAGCAGGACAATCTGGATGGGTGTTATTATACACTACAGCGTGGCCATTGCCATGGATCTTTCTGCGCTCTGGCAAAAAGGTTATTGGGGGCATTGAGCCGAATGCGGAAAAAAGACTAATTTTGCGCCGATTATCATGCCCGATTATGACAGAAAAACTGAACACCATTGAAGAAGCCATCGACGATATCCGTAAAGGGAAACTTATCATCGTGGTTGACGACGAAGACCGCGAGAACGAAGGCGATTTTGTAGCCGCTGCTGAAAATATTACTCCTGAGATTGTCAACTTTATGGCGATGTACGGCCGTGGGCTGATATGCACACCGCTTTCAGAGGAGCGTTGCGAAGAACTGGGATTGGAAATGATGGTGGTTAAAAACACCTCATCGCACGAAACACAATTCACCGTTTCGGTTGACTTGCTTGGGCAAGGCTGCACTACGGGTATTTCGGCAAGCGACCGTTCTAAAACCATCAGAGCGCTTGCAAACCCGAAAACGCGTCCCGAAGAACTCGGCAGACCCGGACATATTTTTCCGCTAAAAGCTATGAATGGCGGCGTTTTGCGTCGCGCCGGACATACCGAAGCCACCATTGACCTTGCACGTCTTGCCGGCCTGAGCCCTGCCGGAGCACTCGTTGAAATAATGAATGAAGACGGTACCATGGCGCGCCTTCCCGACCTGTTTGTTATTGCAGAAAAGTTTGATTTCAAGATTATCTCCATAAAAGATCTGATTGCCTATCGGGTAAAAAACGAGAGCCTGATTGTAAAGGAAGAAACCGTGGAAATGCCTACGGAATGGGGTATTTTTAAAATGACATCTTACCTGCAGATAACCAATGGTCAGGTACATCTGGCGCTTTCGAAAGGCGAATGGAAAAAAGATGAACCCATTCTTGTAAGAGTTCATTCATCGTGCGTTACAGGCGATATTTTCGGTTCATGCCGCTGCGATTGCGGTGCACAACTCCACCGTTCTATGGAAATGATAGAAAAAGAAGGAAAAGGTGTTGTGCTTTATATGTTTCAGGAAGGCCGCGGAATAGGGCTTTCAAATAAACTGAAAACCTACCATCTGCAGGAAATGGGCCGCGATACCGTGGAAGCAAACCTCGAACTTGGATTTAAAGCCGACGAACGTGATTATGGTATAGGCGCACAAATGCTCAGCGACCTGAATGCAACCCGCATACGGCTTATTACCAACAATCCTAAGAAGAAAGCCGGTTTGAGTGGCTACGGCATCGAGATTGTTGAAAATGTTTCCCTGATAATTCCGCCCAACCAATACAACGAAAAGTACCTGAAGACAAAGCAACAGAAAATGGGCCATAAACTTGATTTCTGATATCAATGATAAATCGCTGTCCGTGGACTAAAGACGATGCCCAGATGAACGAATACCACGATACAGAGTGGGGCGTTCCGGTGCATGATGATGACAAACTGTTTGAATTTATTGTGCTCGATACCTTTCAGGCAGGGCTGAGCTGGCAGATTGTACTTCGCAAAAGAGAAAATTTTCGCAAAGCTTTTGCAGGATTCAATGCCGAAAAAATTGCACGCTTCAATGATAAAAAAGTAGCAGCATTGTTGCTTGATGAAGGCATTATTCGCAATAAAGCGAAGATAATCGCCACCATTGACAATGCAAAAGTTTTTCTGGAATTAAAGAAAACCTACGGCAGCTTCGATGCATTTATCTGGAAATTCACCAAGCAAAAAACCGTAGTGAACAAATGGAAGTCGCTTTCTGAAATTCCAACGCATTCGCCCGAATCGGATGCTATGAGTGCGGAACTGAAGAAACTCGGATTCCGCTTTGCAGGCACGACTATTTGCTACGCCTTTATGCAGGCCGCCGGCATGATCAACGACCACCTTGTGAGCTGCCCGAGGCATAAGCAGGTAACAGGTAATAGGTAAAATGTTTTTTGGGGTATACTTATAACTCAGAGGTTACAGCTTAGATTCACAAGCTCCTGCATAGTTTTCATATTTCTTGTGGTTGCCGTAGTTTTGAGCTTGTTCTCGAAAAATGTATTGTTCAGTTTTGTGTTACCATAGCCATTCGGGCAGTAGAGATACACAGTTTTTCCTTCAATACAAAATTCATCGGGCAGATAAGTATCGTGAGGAAGGTTATCAGCTAAAGTCCCTGGATTATCGGACATTAGTGTTACATGAATTTTTGAAAGGTCATCCTTGCATTTATTCAGAAATGGATGATTCTCTACAATGTGGATTAAGGCATCTTTTTTAATAACAAGAGCCGGAACGCTAAGGCTGAAGTGCTGCAAAATTAGGCCGGAAATAATGTGGGCGATTTTTTCTTCAGCTGTTTTTTTATATTGAAAAATAATATTACCGCTTTGGATGTAAGTGGTCACATTACTGAACCCTTCATTTATCATCATTATACGCAGAGCATCCATTTTTATGATGTTTCTGCCACTTACGTTTATGCCGCGCAAAATGGCGATGTAGGTTTTCATAAAATTCATTTTTTTAATTTCGCGCGCATCTGCTCTACGTATTCTCCGACTTCAATATCCTGATAAGGAATTTTGCGTTCATCGATGGATGCATCCATCAAATCAATTAATTCTTGCGCCTGCTTATTTTTTTTGTTAATCAGATACTCGGAGGCGTGGGCAATGATATTATACCGGATTAAGTCCATGAAATTTATTTCCTGATCACAGTTCAGGTTTGTTTTTGCGCCTAATTCAAGTACTTTGCTGATATCAGCTTTGTATTGCGCGTATTTAACCGGTTTTTGTTTTTTCGTAATTAGTTTATCAACGAGTATCTTCGATTGAAGGTGCTCTTTGAGGCTGAGCCTTGCATCTTCGTTGAATGCGGTGGTGAAAAATACATCACGCTGAAAATTATTTTTTCGGAGCAGACTCAGAAATATCCTGTCGCCGCGTAATAAATAGTGTTCATAATAACTTGGCGCTATTTTCCACGCGAATTTCCCGATGGTAACTTTTGAATCTTCCCACTGGCAATAATCAATGGTATCAAGAACTGCAGCCGACAAATCGAAAGTGGCAATGCCTTTATCTGCCAATAAGCGCGGATACCAGTCGGTATTTAAAAGACTAATGTCAATAACGGCAACGTCGGTGCGATAGTTTTCTACAAATTGCAGATACCAGAGCGGGATGGTGAAGTTATCGCCCGACGAAATCAGTATTGAGTTTTTGCTGCAGCGGTCAAGTACTGCTTTGTTCACAGACAGGAAGAATGTACTGAAGCCACCGCGTTTTTTGCCCTCGCTGAATGCCCACAGCGCTGAATCCGCTTTGTTGTTGTTTATGTAGCACATTGCAAGAGAGCCCCATTCAGCAGTAATTTTCGACCAGGGATCAAGTGCCAGCGTTTCGCCGGTATAGTGAGGTTGCAGCCTATTTACTGTTTCAAATTCATTGCTGCATTTCAATGTCAGTGCCCTATTCATGTTGACTATTCCTTTACCGTCCTTCGAATTCAACCGACTGTAAGCATACCCCAAAAAGTAATGTGCCTCTGCACTATCGGGTTCCAGCAGTACTGCTTTTTCAAGATTTGCAACTGCTGCGGCATAATCCTGCTTATCAAATTCTTTATAAAATTCTGATTTGCCATTTTTAAGAAGATTCTCAAAATCGTGGTTCTGTGATATGGCGCTGAATGTAAATACTGTCAGCAGGCAAGTGATGAATGTTTTCAAAATACTATTTGATAATTAATAAATAATTCAACATTTCCTTTCAGCATTGACCACACCGGGCAATACTTATCTTCAGTGAGCTGTATCACCTTGTCCATATCATCGCTCGACGTATCGGGTGCAGTAATCAGAATATTTAGTGTGATACTTTTAAACCCTGTAGGGTGTTCTTCTTTTCGGATTCCTTTTGAAATAATTTTAAAACCGGTAATTTCTTTATTCATTTTTCTCAGAAAAGTAATTACCGCCGACCCAACGCATGATGATAAACTCAATAGCAGCAATTCGAGAGAAGTGTAGCCCAGGTCATCACCCAAAGGAGGAAAATAGTCAATTGAAACAGGGGTATTATTTCCTGCAGTACCGTTAAAATGCAGTTTATTATTTATCAGCTCAACGGTAGTATTCAGTTCTTTTGCTTTATCCGGCATGGCTTTGATCATTATGAATTTTCAATCACAAATATACGGATGCCAATTGAAATGAAGGCCGGCAGTGAAAGGTTATTCTCTTTTCTTTATGGGGATAAATATATTTTCTTCGGAGTCAGCGCTGTTATTGTTGTATTTTTCGCCCAGTAATTCAAAATGCGGTCTGTTGTCAAGCGCGTATTCAGAACCCGGCAGCCATGTGCCAAAGATATATTGAAAAAATACTGCAGCTTCGCTAACGGCACCTTTATATGCAAAAACAGCGTACAATCCGCTTTCCAGATAAAAAACCTCCATCCCGTCGGGAGTGTTTTCAAGTTCTGAAACTTCGGCGGCAGCCCATTTTTCGAACATCAGATCGGGATTGAACTTACTGAAGTCGGGCAGCTCGCCGAACAACTGCATAGAAAATAAATCGCGTGAAACACGCTTGTTAATCTCCTTGAGCCGGGGCATAAAACTTCTCCATAGGTCCACCGTTCTGTTTTCGGAAAAGCTCATTTTCAGGCGCTTTCCGACAAGTGTTTTGGCTGATAATTGTACAATTTCAGGAATAAGTTTTTTGTCATTCATTTTCAGGCATTCAGTAAAACATCAATCTCAAACTTTTTCATTTGGAGGAAGGCTTGCGTTACCCTGCCTGCTTTTGCCGGATCAAGCAACAGCTGTGGCAAAACGGAAGGTACAATCTGCCATGAAAGTCCGTATTTATCCTTGAGCCAGCCGCACTGACTTTCTTCTCCACCTTCGGTAAGCCTGTTCCAGTAATGGTCAATTTCTTCCTGTGTATCACAGAATATTTGAAAAGATACGGCCTCCGTAAATCTGAATATCGGACCACCGTTAAGTGCTGTATACGTTTGTCCGTTAATTCTGAAAACTACCGTCAATACCTTTCCTTCAGGTTGCCCGTGTACCTCAAAACCTTCTTTTGGATACCTGCTTATTGAAATAATCTCCCCGTTTTTGAAAACAGAAACATAGAAGTTCGCTGCTTCTTCGGCCTGATTATCGAACCAAAGGCAGGGTACTATTTGGCCTTTCATGATTATTCTTTATTAAGTTCCGTATGCTTTTTTAATTTATCCAGGATGGCCTGCCAGCCTCCTCTTTGCAAATCTATTGTATTTTCGGTTTCTGCTTCAAAAACTTCAAAGATATGAGTTTTATTGCCGTAAGAAGTGAAGTCGATTGATACATTTCGTCCATCATCCAGCGTATAGACTAATTTTTTATTAGGAATGACCGTTGAATAAGTGCCGCAAAAATCAAAGCCCGCACTGCCATCAATTGCCTCCATTCTGAAACTGAATCTGCCGCCTTCGCGGATGTCGTTCACTGCAGCCAGCGTATGCCAGTCGTCGGAGGCGTTGTGCCATATTATAATATCTTCAGGTGTGGTCCAGCGCTTCCACACCATTCCTACAGGTGCATTTACTGTTGCCTCAACAGAAATTTTTATTTTTTCTGAAGCGTCCATAAGATATGTATGTATTTCGTCAGCTGACCTTCTCGGAACAGTTGAACATCCAGTTTACACCAAACTTATCTGTGCAGCTTCCGTAATAAGCCTCCCAGAATGTCACTTGCAAATCCATCGAAATTTTACCACCTTCAGATAATGCGTCGAACAGGCGTTTTGTCTCTGCACGGGTATCGGGGTCGAGGCAGATATGAACATTATTCCCGTTGACAACATTGAATCCCAAAGATTCGGGAGCATCGGTTCCCATCAACTTAAAGCCATTGAGTATGGGCAGTTCGATATGCATGATAAGATTCTTATCGGAATCGGCCAGTGGCGGTCGATTTGGCATAGGAGGCATTTCGCCAAAACGTGCTATCCCGCCACCGCTGAATTCGCCGCCAAATATTGATTTATAGAAATTGAATACTGCCTCGGTATTACGGGGAAAGTTCAGATAGACACTCACGCTTGCCATATTTTTTTATATTAATGATTAGATGGCAAAGTTAAAGGTGCGGATGATGGTTTTGCAAGTGTATGAAACTGATTTATACGTGCAATATAATAAATCAGGAAGATGATTTACGGTACAAGATATTTTGAAAATTGATTCTAATTGTATGTTGGTTCATACAGTTCAATTTTATTTCCTTCTATGTCCATAATGTGCACAAACTTTCCGTAGTCATAAGTTTCGATTGTATCCAGTATCGTTACGCCGTCTTTTTTGAGTTGTGCAACCATTCCGATAAGATTTTCAACCGTGTAATTAATCATGAATTCTTTGTTTGATGGGCTGAAATAGTCGGTCGTTTCAGAAAACGGACTCCATTGTATGCCGCCTTTTTTTGCTGTGTCGGCTGCAAGCGGCCATTCAAAACGTGCGCCGTATGCGTCGGTGTCGAAACCCAGATGTTTTTTATACCAGTCTCTGACTTTCCCGGAATCTTTGCATTTGAAAAAGATGCCGCCTATACCGGTCACTTTGACAGATGAGGGCATTTTATATGATTGATGACAGTCCGTTCTGCCGTCGCACTGTCTGATGATGTGGCCATGATATAAATATCCAAGCATAAATGAAAGCGCGAATCCTGCAATTATAAGTATTTTTCTCATCTTTTTAGATTTTCCGAAGGCACAACAATAACATGTTGTTTAAGGTTTTTATGACTACTCAGTTACCATACGCAGGGTATCAGCCGGTACCTGACTGTTTTGCAATAATCGCTGTATTTATCCAGCTCCTGACTCAGTGCTTTTTCTTCGTCAATACATCTCATTGCCAGTACCAGAATCATGAAGGGCACTGCGATAATCCCATACAGGGATCCGAGTGCCAGTGGTGTAAAAATGAAAAGCAGCAGGGCTGCGGAGTACATCGGATGCCTGACGAGTGCATACGGTCCGTCGGTAATCACGCTTTGATTCTGTTGCACTTCTATGGTTGCGCTTAAAAAAGTATTCTTTCTGAAGACAATGAACAACAGCGCCATGGTAACTATCAGCATAATGTCAGAAGCAATCCACACAGCTTCTGGCAAAGATGACCATTGATAGCGGTGGTCAAAGCCGGCAACGATGTACATTCCGATGAAACCAATGGAGGCAAAACCCTGAATGATTTTTTGGGCTGTTCGCTTTTCGGCTGTCGTACCTACTTTCAGTCTGCTTTGCAGAAGCCTTTTATCATTAATGAAAATATAAACTGTAATGACGGTTACTCCACCAAAAAAAACGGAGAGATAAAGCCATCCCTGAAGAAAGTGAAAAGTACCTGCGGGCCAGAAGATGCAGGCACTCATAATCACAAACAGATTGAGCATTCCGAGGAAGCTTTTTATCGCAAGGTTTTTCATTTGCTTAAACGTTTAACTTATAACTCATCTGCCAGTGGGCGGACTCAACGACCGAAACTCAGCGACCGTGGCATTTTTACTATTGTCTTTTATCCAACGCCTATTGTCTATTATCTTTTTTTGACTCTCGACTCACGACTTGCGACTCACGACTTCACTGCGAAGTATATTCTGTCTTTATCTTAATCCATCCGGGATAGGAGATGGCTGAATTTCCGACCATGATAGTTGGTTTTGCTTTTAAAGTGAATCGTGTAGGTTCATTCCCCGATCCGGCAAGGTTAAGTCCGAAGTTAATCAGGCTTTTTGCCGATTGGGTGCTTAGCACATCTTTTAGGTCGCAGCTTATCTTAACCGGAAGTGTTGACACAGATCCAGGTGCAACTTCCACACGCTGCACCGTAGTTCCGCTCACCATGTCGATATCGTCTATCTGCATAATCCATTCAAGTTTGTTCAGAGCGGCTTTTTCGGCGTTCGGATTTTTAATGTTAACATTCAGAGTGAGGTTGAGCGGTAGTGAACCACCGGCAACTGATGCGAGCAGTTTGGCGGCATCGGCCCATCCAAGGTCGGTATAGTTTGCTATTCTCTGCACATCAACACCGGCAAGGTCAAGGTCTTTCACCGTATCTAATTTGAATTCACACTTTAAAAATGTTTTCAACTCCTTGATTTGCCTGCATGATGCGAGAAAAATAATGAATGTAATCAGAAAGAGGATGTTTGATTTTGTCGGTCTGATATTCATGACTCTTGAGATTTAATGTTGATTAATGCCCGCTGTTTTGCAAATATCGTGCAAGCAACTGAAATAGCAAATTTATAGTCACAATTTGGAAATTTTCCATAAAAGCATACCCTATGGTATGTTGATGATTTGAGCAAATATTAATATTGCCGGAGTCAGTAGAAATATTTTGTAATTGATATTTTAAAATGCTTATAAATAATGGAATACAGATGATATGGTCTTTGAACTAACATAAGTTGTCGAAAAAAATATTTTAAAGAAAATTTTGCGAAAATGGAAATAGTGCTACTTTTGCATACCCATCGGTATGTTTAAACATTATGGCTGAAACAAAAGAAAAATTGCTGACCCTCGCCTTTATGGAGTTCCTGAAACGCCCATACAGGGAAGTTACGCTTGAGCAACTTGTCAAGGAGCTTGGCCTCACCAAAGGGGCGTTCTATCACAATTTTGAGAGCAAGCAAGATCTGTTTGTGAAGGTGGTGGATATGTACCTCGACAGTTTTGATGATATGTATGAGCGTTCGTATAATGCTACCCTGCCCTTGGTTGAGAACATTATGGAGGTTGTTCAAATCAGCATTGAACGTATGACACAGCTTAAAGAAGCTGTTCCTGAGGATGTGGACGAACTGAATTTTTTCGGCTTCATCATGGATGCCATGAAGTACTATCCGGGTTTTAAGCGTAAAATGGCAGGCATCCACAAGAATAAAGAAATGGCACTGTATGTCCGTTTTATAAATGAGGCAAAGTGTAACAAAGATATACGCGTATCCGTCGATAGCTTGCTGCTTGCCGCAACATTCATGCATTTGTTTGATGGCATTGCCATGGGCGAATATCTGAAAGGCAAGAACGGTGATGTGCTGAGCTCAATACGAAATTCGCTGGAGTTCATATGCGATCTGGCCGCGAAATGAAGAAAATGGTTGATTAAAATTATTTGAAAGGAGTTTTGATGATGAGAAGATTTTTAAGTGTATGGATGATGATACTGCTGCTTGGGCCGCATACATCCATGGCGCAGAAGGTCGTTCAGCTTGACCTGAAGCAGTGTATTACCATGGCGCTCGACAACGATCAGCGCGTGAAAATTTCTGAACTTGAGCAGCAGCGTCTCAAATACCAGCGCAATCAGTCTATTGGGATGGGCGTTCCGCAAATCAGCGCAAGCGGCTCATTTCAGGATTTTCTGAAACTGCCGACTCAGCTTATTCCAGGCGAATTCTTCGGTCAGCCCGGAACGCTGATACCGGTGCAGTTTGGAACCAATTATAATATGTCGGGCGGTGTTCAGGTATCACAGCTTATCTACAATCAGAGTTTTCTGGTGTCATTGCAGATAGGCAAACGTATGCTGGAAGCCAGTCAGCTTGATATGGAAAAGAACAGACAGGCTGTTGTTTCTGATGTTTCACAGCTTTATTATCTTGCGCTGCTCACTAAGATGCAGGTGAATTATATGGACGAAAATCTTGGCAAGCTCGATAGTCTTGCCGTCATCACAAAGGTGCATTTCGATAAAGGTTTTATTAAAAAAACGGATTACGACCGCCTGAATGTGAACCGCACCAACCTGCAGTCAGAAATTGATAATCTGGAAATCATGTTCAGTCAACAACTCAGTATGCTCAAATATTTTGCAGGGCTGAACCCTGAAGACTCACTGAAACTTACCGAATCAATTTTTAACGAGCGCCCGTTTACCGCACCCGGCCTTGATCTGGAAAATCATATCAGCCTGCGCATGCTCGATAAGCAAAAGGATATGCTGTCGTTGCAGATGAGCCTCACACGGGCGCATTGCCTGCCAAGTCTTGCGGCATTCGGCGATTTCAGCTACAACAATCAGCAGAATGATTTTAATAAATTATTCAATGATAAAAAGGGCTGGCTCGGAACCTCCGTTATAGGGCTTTCGCTGAATGTTCCTATATTCAGTGGTATGCAGAAGTATTATCAGCTTAAGCAAACAAAGGTACAGATGCGCGAACTCAGCCTTACGCGCGACGAGTCAAAAAAGCTGATTGGCATCGATGTGCAGAATGCGACACATAAATTGCAGGGTTATAAAGCTTCGGCCGAAAGCCAGAAAGCAAATGTTGATCTCGCCGCTGAAGTATACAAGGTGGTATCAGATCAATACCGTCAGGGCATTACGCCGCTCACCGACCTTCTCAGTGCCGAATCGTCGCTGATAGCCGCTCAGAGCGGATACACGCAAGCCATCGTGCAGGTGCGGCTTGCCGAAATTGAACTATATAAAGCCAGTGGAAATTTGTTGAACATCATAAAATAATCTGTCATGCGTAAAAGAATAATAATCATTGTTATCATTGTGATAGTGGCCGCAGGTCTCGTCGCCAAATTATATCTGAATAAAAAGCAAATCGATGCCGACGCCAAACCACGCGAAATTAAGGTGAGTGTGCCTGTGGTGGTGGCCGAAGTGAAAGAAGCAAACCTCGATAATAGTTTTTCCGTTACCGGAACCTTTTCGCCCGCTCATGAAATTACCATCATTTCTCAGGCACAGGGGAAAATTGTAAATGTGAATTTTGAGAACGGAGACTTCATGAAAGAGGGCGCTGTTCTTGCATCATGCGATGTAGAATTGCTCAATGCCCAGAAAGCGCTTGCGGAAGCAAATTTCGATAAATGTAAGAACGACCTCAAGAAGTTCGAAGACATGATTAAGAGCAATGCCGTTACCCAGCAGCAGGTCGAAGAAATGCGCCTCGCATATATCAATGCTCAGACAAATCTGGTTACAGTGAACAAGCAGCTTGAGTATGCCGTGATGCGTGCTCCTTTCAGTGGCTATATTACAAAAAAGTTCGTGGAAAAAGGCGGTATGATGATGCCCGGAACTCCCGTTGCAGAGATGATAGACATCAGCACGCTGAAATTTATGGCCAACGTTGCCGAAACAGATGTTATGAAAATTCAAAAGAACCAGACCGTAAGCATCAGTGCTGAGATTTTTGGCGGAACGGCCTACGACGGAAAAATTAAAGTCATTGGCATGAAAGCCGATGATGCCCGTCGTTACCCGGTTGAGGTTGAAGTACGGAACAATATGAAGCAGTTCATAAAATCAGGCATGTTTGGTACCGCGTTTTTTAAATGCGAAGGCTCGCATACGGCTTTGCTGATTCCGCGCACCGCGCTGGTGGGAAGCATCAAGGAGGCATCGGTGTTTGTAATTGAAAACGACAAATCATTGAAACGTTCTATTCGTGTTGGCTCCGTATCGGAGGCGAATATTGAGGTGCTTGACGGGCTGAAAGCCGGCGAAAAAGTTGTGATAGCCGGTCAAATCAACCTGAATGATAATACATCCGTAAGAATTACGAATTCCAAATAATTGTTGCATTATGAACATTACAGAATTAGCCATAAAACGTCCGTCACTTATTGTTGTGATTTTTGCCGTCCTCACTTTTCTGGGTGTGATCAGCTATCGCTCCCTGAATTATGAGCTGCTGCCCAAGTTCTCGCAGCCCGTGCTTGTCACGGTTACGGCCTATCCGGGTGCTTCGCCTTCTGAAGTGGAAGATGCCGTTACCAAGAATATTGAAGATGCCGTTTCTTCGCTGGAACAGATTGATAATATACAGTCAACATCATACGAAGGCGTTTCCGTTTCGGTCATTATATTTAATAGTTCTGCCGATATGACCAAGGCGCTTCAGAACTGTCAGCTCAAACTGAATAATATCAGCGAAGCATTACCGAAAGATGTGCGCAAGCCGATGATCTTTAATTTTTCTATGGACGACATGCCCATTATGCGCATGGGTATCACGGCCGATGGTTCGTCTACTGATTTGTATGATATTGTGAAGCAGAAAATCCGTCCTACCCTGTCAACACTCGAAGGTGTATCTCAGGTAGAACTCATAGGTGGCGAAGAACGCGAAATCCGCATCAGCGTGAATGACGAAAAACTGGAAGCGCACGGATTGTCAATTCTTCAGGTCACCAGCGCGGTGCAGGCTTCCAATCTCGATTTCCCGACAGGGAAAATTAAAGATGAAGACAAACAGGTAATCATTCGCCTTGCCGGAAAATATTCCGATATCGAAAAGCTGAAAAACCTTGTAATTACCAACGACCGCACCGGCAGTCCGGTGAAACTCCGCGATATTGCCGATGTTACCGATACCAAGAAAGATGTCAAAAATATATACCGTATCAACGGCGTAAATTCGCTGGGCATCAATCTTTACAAACAGCCCGACGGCAATGAGGTCAAGGTAAGTCAAAAAGTGCGTGAACAAATAAAAAAGATTGAAGAAACCTATAAGGATATCAATCTTAAAGTGCTCATTGCAAATGATACTTCAGACTTTACGCTGACATCTGCCAATGCTGTACAGAAAGATTTGCTGCTTGCTATTATTCTCGTTGCTGCAGTTATGCTCGTGTTCCTGCACAGTCTGCGCAATTCCTTCATAGTAATGGTGGCAATTCCTGCATCGCTCATCTCCACATTCATCGGCATGAGCCTGCTGAATTTCTCTCTGAACATTATTTCTATGGTAGCCATGTCGCTCGTTATCGGGATTCTTGTTGACGACAGTATTGTTGTGCTGGAGAATATTTACCGGCACCTTGAAATGGGTAAGAAGCGACGGCAGGCTGCCATTGACGGGCGAAACGAAATAAACTACACAGCCCTTTCGATTACAATGGTCGATGTGGTGGTGTTTCTGCCCATAGCTGTGATTACAAGTATGATATCGGGAATGCTGCGTCAGTTCACACTTGTGGTTGTTATTTCTACATTGTTGAGTCTGTTCGTTTCATTCACGCTCACACCCTTGCTTGCATCACGCTTTGCGAAAATTGAAAAGTACCGTAAAGGCTCCCTGCTCGAAAGGCTTACTTCCTGGTTTGAAGGCGGCATGAAAAGTCTCACCAATGGTTATGGCCGCTTGCTTGGATGGTCGCTGCGGCACAAAGCCGTTATCCTCATCGGCGCTACGGTACTGCTGTTTTCCTCACTGCTGCTTCCTGCCATGGGTTTCATCGGCTCGGAGTTCATCAGTCTGGGCGACCGGGGCGAGGTAATCATTCAGCTTGAACGCTCTAAAGATGCCACCATAGAACAAACCAACCGCAGCACCCTCGATGCCGAACATCTCATCATGAAGAAACCTGAGGTAAGCAGCGTGTTCTCTACCGTTGGTATTACATCCGGATTTGACGCGGGTGCAGGCAATGCCTATAAGTCGGAGATTTATGTCAAAATGGTGGAGAAAGAAAAGCGCAACATTACGGCCGACCAGTTTGCATGGCAGCTTAAAGAAGAACTGTCGAATAAACTCACAGGTGTGAAAGTGCGTTCAACCATTGTATCGCTGCTGGGAACATCGGATATGGATCCTATTCAACTGGTACTTGCCGGAAACGATCTGGATACACTGATGCGGTATGCGAATCAGGTGATGGAAGAAGTGAAGAAAGTGCCCGGTACAGCTGAAGTGAAGCTGACCGTTGAAGATGGAAATCCTGAAATCAGCGTGCAGATTGACCGCGATAAAATGGCGCAGTACGGACTGAGTATGGCCATTGTTGGGGTAACGATGCAGAATGCCTTTACGGGAAATACCGATTCTAAATTCCGTCAGGGAACGAATGAGTATGATATCAACATCACCCTTGATCAGTTCGACAAACAAAACATCAACGACATCGCGAACCTCGGCTTCATGAATCCTATGGGGCAGATTATTCGCCTCAATCAGTTCGCTGTGCTCAAACCATCTACAGGAACGACTGTGCTGCAGCGATACAACCGTGTTTCATCGGTTACGGTCAGCTCGCAGGTGGTCGGACGACCGGTTGGTTCGGTTGGGGAAGACATCATCAAGCGACTCGATAAACAGGTGAAACTTCCGTCGAATGTCGCACTGATAAAAGAGGGCGACCTGAAATATCAGGCAGAAGCTTTTGACAGCATGCTGCTCGCTTTTCTGGCATCCATACTGTTCGTGTATCTGATTATGGTTGCACTCTACGACTCTTATGTGTATCCGTTCGTGGTATTGTTTTCGATACCGCTTGCCATCGTCGGTGCCTTGTTTGCACTGGCACTTGCCAAACAATCACTCACCATTTTCTCGATACTCGGTATCATCATGTTGGTTGGACTTGTAGGTAAGAATGCGATTCTTATTGTGGACTTCACCAACCAGATGAGGGCCGAAGGAATGGCTGTGAAAGACGCACTGATTCAGGCAGGCCGCGTACGTCTGCGTCCTATTCTCATGACAACTTTCTCTATGATTTTCGGTATGATGCCGATAGCGCTTGCTTCAGGTGCCGGTTCTGAATGGAAAAACGGCATTGCCATTGCACTCATCGGCGGACTCATAAGTTCACTGCTCCTCACACTTCTGGTGGTGCCCGTCATCTATACCTTATTTGATAAGATGATTGCACGATTCAGCAGGAAAAAGTCAATAGTTAATAGTGAAGAACTGAAAACTATTAGCGAAGAATCACAGGCTGGCGCGCGTTTGTAACGCGTGCCACCACCATATTTATCGAAGAGGTTTCTCAATGCGCTGCGGCTTTTTTTAATCCATGTAACGCTTCATAGCGCGCTCGCTCATACCCATGCTGGAGAATCCGCCGTCGTGGAAAATATTCTGCATCGTCACTTTTTTGGTGAGGTCTGAGAATAAGGTGATGCAGTAATTTGCACAGTCTTCGGCGTCGGCATTGCCAAGCGGCGACATGCGCTCGGTGTAATCGAGCAAACCGTCAATTCCCTTGACACCCGCACCGGCGGTGGTAATGGTAGGCGACTGAGAAACCGTGTTGATTCTTACGTTGCGATGCCTTCCGTAAATGTATCCGAAGCTGCGGGCAATGGATTCCAGCAACGCTTTTGCATCAGCCATATCGTTATAATTATGAAGCGTGCGCTGCGATGCAATATAGGATAAGGCAACGATAGAGCCCCATTCATTGATGGCATCCAGCTTATAGGCGCTTTGTATGATTTTATGAAAAGAAATAGCAGAGATATCAATTGTTTTCATGAAGAAATTATAATCAATATCTTCATACGGACGACCTTTGCGCACATTCATCGACATGCCTATTGAGTGCAGCACAAAATCTATCTTTCCGCCAAAATGGTCCATCGTCTTTTTATAAACCATCTCGATGTCGGCAACGCTGGTTGCATCGGCAGGAATTACTATAGTATTACATTTTTCGGCAAGCTGATTAAGCGTCCCTAATTTTATTGCGGCAGGCGTATTCGACAGGGTGAATTCTGCACCTGCTTCGTGTGCTTTCTCGGCAATTTTCCAAGCAATGGAAAGGTCGTTGAGCGCCCCGAAAATAATTCCTTTTTTACCTTTTAATAGCATAATACTGTTTTTTGATTCATACCTTGTTACTTCCGGCTTGACCGGAACCATCGCTCTTTCTTAAAACCTGAATTGCAATAATGTCAAAAGCTGTTCAATCTGTTCCCGGCAAATGCAGCAGATGTGTTGAGCGCAGAATGTAGATGAATTTCTGCATAGTAAAGAATGGTGGCAGGTGCCACGTGTTTATTTGCACGGATAAACCTTTGCAAAATTACCCTAATATAAGGTTGCAGAATGATGATTTATGTCAGATGTTTACCAGCTTATGGTTACGCTTCCGTTACCGGTATTGGTTCCTGCGTTGGTTGAAGCATTGGTACTTCCGGGGTATGATACCCAGCTCGAACCGCCGGCACCACTGGAGGTATATCCGCCACCGCCTCCGTAGTAGCCGCCACCGCCACCGCCTCCGATACACATCGATGAGGTGGGTGCTGCATCGCCACCCGTACCAAGGGCTCCGGCTCCGGCGTAGACACCGTTATAAACACCGGCAAGTCCGCCGCCTGTCTGGGTGCCGCCTGTAGGTGCCGTTCCATAAGGAGCGACTCCGGGACCTCCCGTTAGACCTCCTCCCGTGCCGCCCACTCTGCCACTGTATCCCGATCCGCCGCCCCCGGCAGCAACAATGATGCGGTCAGTTAAACTGGTTGAAGTACGTACGTCGGAAGCGCCGCCACCGCCCCAGCCGTCATTGGTTCCTCCTCCACAGGGTAATGCATTCACGGCTCCTCCGCCGTTAAAACCTCCGCTTCCGGCTCCCGGACGTGTGGTGGGCTGTCCGCCCACATAGATATATAATGTTGCTCCGCCGGTTACGGGTATGGTTGCTATAGCCTGCCCGCCGTTTCCTCCGATGGGGCCGCCTCCCTGTGCTCCGTTAGCTGTGACTGTGATGGACGACACACAGGTGGGAACGGTCCAGGTTTGTACGGAGCCTGTATAACTAAAGCCGGTACTGCCCGGTGAGCAGTTCGTTACGGTAATTTGATGTGTAGTGGTGCCCGACACGCAACCGTTCTGCGTTACGGTGAGCGTAACATCAAATGTGCCTCCGCTGCTCCATGTCACCGACGGGTTTTGTACCGTGCTGCTTGCCGGATTCCCGTTCTGGAATGTCCAGCTGTAGGATGCTCCCGAAAGGGCAGGCGTAAAAACAGCAGCATTTCCCGTGCCGGGATAAGGCGGGTTCCAGGTAAATGCCGAGCTGACAGGACCTGTGATTACAGCGTTGGTTGTGGCAGGTACACTGTTGCAATTCACCACGGATACTACCGAATAGCTTCCCGAATTTGCAGACGTTACATTGCTGATAGATGGGTTCTGCAGGGTAGACGTAAATCCGTTCGGACCTGACCATGAATAGGTGGCAAAAGGAACCGTGCTCGCCGTAAGGTTTAAGGTAGATCCTGCGCAGAGGGGACCGTTATTCCCGGCAAGGGGAGCCGCCGGTGCAATACAGTTTCCGCACCATTCATACCATCCGTTGTTACGGAAAAAATTAAAACATTTAGTGTCGGTATTAAAGATGGTGAGGCCTTCGGCAGGAGCTGTGATGGCATTTCGCTCGGCGGTTGTCATACGGCTTATAAGCACTCCCTTGGTATTGCTGTTTACATCAAGCATGGACGACGGGTCGGCCTGGCTTCCCGATGTATTTACCGCAACACCCTGTGCATTCAGCACAGAACTGCCACAAAGCAGCATGACAGCTACGAATACAATTCCTGACAAACAACCTGCAAAATGTTTCATGATGGTTTATTAAATGATTCAAACGACGAACACAGCGTACAGCCTGTGCACAGTCAAAAATACAATAAAATCTCTAATATGGACGGACGGCGCAGAATGGCAGGACGAAAATGCTCATTATCATTGAATAATTCACCGGCGTTAGAATTTCTTTGAGTCAATGTATTGTTATGACAAATAATAGTTATAGTTTTGTAACAATTATCAAAAAGTAACTTTATGAAAAGCGTTCAGCTACGGGATGTTTCTGAGAATCTCTTCTCGTTGAAACATATGTTCTTTAAAGTTTTCGGAAAGCCCGTGCAATTTAATTCTAAGATTACGCCTCTGGCATATTTCATTTTACAGCAATTGCGTGATCAGCCAACATTGTCGATGACCGAAATCAGCAATAAGCTCGGTATTCCCAAACCGAATGTTACCGTTCTTGTTGATAAGCTTATCGTGCAGAAACTTGCTGAGAGAATCTCCGATAAAACCGACAGAAGGATTGTTATGATTAAGCTGACAAAAAAGGGTTCGGGCTTTCTGGACACTTCGCGAAAGAAATATCATACACAGGTTGCTGACAAGCTGAGCTTACTGCCGGAAAAGGAACAGAAAAATTTTGCAGATGCTCTTACAACAATCAAAAATACCCTGACGGTTTTAGAAAATATCGGTTGAAACAATTGTAGTTAATGATAAACAGTAGAGAAATGGAAAATACAACGGAATCAGGAAAAGGCAAGCGCAAAAAAATATTAATTTATATTCCTCTGGCGCTGATTTGTGCCGCTGTAATAGTGGCCGGCATACTTTGGTACCGCGACTATGCCAGATATATTTCAACTGACGACGCACTGGTGGATGCAGATTACATTGCGGTAAGCCCAAAGATAACAGGGCGCATTCTGAATGTTTTTGTCGATGAAGGCGATTCGGTGAAGCAGGGCGAATTGCTCGTTGTGCTCGACAGCAATGATCTGTTATCGCAAAAATGCCAGGCCATTGCGGCGAAAGAGCAGGCACGCGCCGGTATTGCTCAGGCTGAAGCCAGATATAATCTTGATCAGCAGAGCATCAAAGTACAGGAAATAAATGTTGCCAAAGCTCAGGAAGATTATGACCGGGCTAAAATTCAATTCCAGAGTGACGTCATCTCCAAAGAACAGTATGATCATATCAAGAAAGTATGGGAAGGCGCCAAAGCTCAGCTTGAATTTTCGAAATCACAGGTCGACGTTTCAAAATCGCAGATTGCAATTGTAAATGCAACGGTTGCGAGTGCCGATGCCCAAATCAGAGTCATTGAAACAAATCTTAAGAATACCAGAATTTACGCAAGCATCGACGGGGTTGTTGCAAAGCGCTGGCTGCTTCCGGGCGAAGTGGTTCAGACAGGGCAGGCCGTTCTGACGGTTGTAAACAACAAGAAATTCTGGGTCAATGTGTATCTCGAAGAAACCAATATCGGAGAGGTACATCTTGATCAGAAAACAAGATTCAGTATTGACGCGTTTCACGGTGTAATGTTCACCGGAAAGATTATCTCCATCGGGTCAAATACCGCTTCGCAGTTCTCATTGATTCCTCCTTCTAATGCATCAGGAAATTTCACCAAAGTTACGCAGCGTATTCCCATAAAAATTTCTATCGAAGGAACCGAAAACGGAATCGATCCCAAATCATTTAACTTCATGGCAGGTATGTCGGCAGTGGTTCATATCATTAAGGATTAATCATGGCGAAGGTTACCCCACTGCACAGGATTCGAAGGAGAATCAGAACCCGGAACTCATCATACCATCCACAGAATATCAATTACAAATGGTGGGTGCTTGCCAATATCATGCTTGGTACTTTCATGGCTGTGCTCGATGCAACCATTGTCAATGTGGGCATTCCGAAGATTATGTCTTCATTCGGTGTCGGGCTCGACAGCATTGAGTGGGTCATCACCGGTTATATGCTTGCCCTCGCTGTGATGCTTCCGACATCGGCCTGGCTGGCCGACAGGTTCGGATATAAACGAATGTACTTCATAGGCTTGTTTGTGTTTACGTTTGGCTCTTTCCTCTGCGGAATATCGGTCAACGAAAATATGCTGATTATTTCGAGAATCATTCAGGGATTGGGTGGAGGTGCTATTCAGCCCCTGGGAATGGCAATTATTTCCCGTGAATTTCCGCCGAAACAAAGAGGTATGGCGCTTGGTTTCTGGGCTATCGCGGCAGCGGCTTCCGTATCATTCGGTCCGATGATCGGCGGATACCTTGTCGATAATTTCAGCTGGCAGTGGATCTTCAACGTGAATTTACCGATAGGCGTGCTTGGGCTGATTGCAACTGTTCTGATACAGCGGGAATACGTCAATAAAAAAGCACGCAGGTTTGATGTTGCCGGATTCATCTCCATAGTTATTTTTCTGCCGCTTACCCTTTTTGCCCTTTCAAAAGGCAATGCCGCCACCAATTCACAAGGATGGTCGGCACCCTACATTCTGCTTTGTTTTGCCATCGCTCTCATCGCGCTTGCCGTCTTTATTACGGCAGAGCTCACTGTGAAAGAACCTCTCATCGACCTGCGGCTGCTGCAGAACAGAAATTTCGGACTCTGTGTGCTCATCATTCTTATTTTCGGGATGGGAATGTTCGGAAGTACTTTTTTGCTGCCCTTATACCTGCAGAATTCGCTTGGATATACGGCCCTGCAGGCGGGTTCTGTTTTCCTGCCGGTGGGTATAATTCAGGGAATACTGTCACCTGTTTCAGGAAGAATGGCCGACCGCATCAATGGTAAAATTCCGGTGGTGGTCGGAATCATATTATTTGCCATCAGCTTTTATCTGAATTCGTTTTTATCATACCTCACCGAACATGATTTCATCATGCTGCCGCTGTATTTAAGAGGGCTGGGAATGGGAATGCTGTTCACGCCGCTCAATTCAATGGGCCTGGCAAAACTGCCGCGCGAAAAAATGGCACAGGCTTCGGGGCTTCTGAATACTACCCGGCAGTTGGGCGGAAGTCTGGGTGTGGCTTTGTTCGCAACGCTGCTCACCGCCAGGGTGAGTTTTCATTCGCAGGTGTATAATGAATCTGTTCAAAGCCGTTCGCCTGAATTTTCAAACGTTGACCAGAACCTTAAAAACGAAATCAGGCACTTTGCCGGAAGTTCAAATGCCGATGCCGCCAAACAAAGCAGGGTAGCCATCGTTTCCTTTGTTAATAAACAAGCGTTTATACAGGGCGTCGACGACGATTTCCTGCTTGCCTCCGGTCTCACACTGCTGGGGCTGATTCCTGTATTTTTTCTGAAGGCCGATAAAAAGAAAAATTCCGTAAAACCATTGAAGACATGAGATATCTGCTTAACATGGTCATGACGATCATTTTTGCTGCAATTGTTTTTGCGCACATCAGCCCGTTAAAGGCGCAAAACACAAGTGGCTCACCACTGCAAACCGGCGATTCGATAACGCTTGATAAATACATCAGTGCGGTGGTGGAAAATCACCCGGCAGTGAAAGAAGCTGAAGAAGCACTGAACGCTGCGGGAATGCGCATCAGGCTGGCACAGTCGGGATTTTTGCCGAATCTCGACCTCAGTGCTTCGTATTCGCATATTGGTCCTGTTTCTTCAATAGATATTCCTGTGTTCGGTTCTATTCAATTGTATCCCGAAAATAATTATTCGGCTGCCGTAAATCTGAAGCAGAGTATTTATGATTTCGGGCGTACTTCAAAAGAAGTGGCATTTCAGAAGGAGAGCAGGAACATGGTGTCCATCAGTCTTGATGAGGCAAGGCAAAAACTTTCGATGGCCGCCATCACCAATTATTTTACTCTGGTGTATCTGCAGCAGGCTGTCGCCATTAAGAACGAACAGTTGAAAACCCTGCAGGAACATCTTGATTTCATCAATAAAAAAAATGAAACCGGTTCATCGACCAAATATGAAATCTTGACTACCGAAGTGAAAATTTCGGCCGTGCAGAGCCAGCTTACAGATATTGAAATAGCCGTCAGCAATCAGCATGCCGTGATGAACAGCCTGCTGGGATTGCCTGAAAATACTGCCTGCGCCGTGAAACCGGATTTGAACATTAAGGAATACACCGTGAATCCCGATTCCATGGTGGCCTTTGCGCTCAATCGCAGGAATGAAATGAGGAATGCTTCTGAGAAAATCACGCTGGCCGAGCTTCATTATAAAATTGAACGTACAAAATACTATCCCGTCATCAGTCTGTATGCTTCGGGAGGCGGCAAAAACGGATACATCCCCGACATGAATAAATGGACGTTCAACTATGTTGCCGGCGTCGGGCTGAACATTCCTTTGTTCGACGGATCAAGAACCCTCAATAATATTAAACTTGCCGGGTCTTCCATAACTACAAGCAGGCTTGACAAAGAGATTCAAGGCAGAGCAATTGCGGGTGAGGTCATTGAGAACAAAAATAATCTTGCTGCATCGAACAGGAAAATATCGCAGTTTGAAATGCAGCTTAAACAGGCAGAGCAGGCGTATTCGCTGGCGCAGATTAATTATGCTGCCGGAGCCATTACCAACCTCGACCTGCTCGATGCGAGCACTCAGGTTGCCGAAAGCCGCCTCCTGCTGCTCAAGGCAAGAATAGACGGTATCATGAACGTCTATAAACTTAAATATGCACTGGGTGATAAGCTTTACTAAGGAAACACCGGGCAACCCGATTGCAATTGTTATTCCTGACATTTCGCTGACAATGACTCCTTCCTTTACCTCTCATAAGGGGGATGTAAGAAGTAATTTTTTATATTTGTGCCGCAGGCATTGTGAACCCCCACCTCTTGATTATAATTGCTAAAAACCAAAATTTCAAATGCCCGATTTCCCGTTTTAAGCGATTTAGGTATTTGATGTGAACTTCGATAATTTAAATTATTTTCGCGACTGTTAATTTTTATATTTGTACATAATTATTGTTGCTCAATTTACACAACTTAAATTTCAAGTGTAGCAACATCACATTGTTTATTGAAAAAAATGATTCTCACAAACAAACAGCAAAATGAAAACTAAGAAAACACGTCTCAGCCTTGTAATGGCCATGATAATTATGGCAATGTTCAATTTAACACAGGTAAAAGCCCAGGGCTTTACAGAAAATTTTGACGCAATCAGTAATCTGACTGTCGGCGGATGGGCCATGGTCAATGCAAGCGTTCCTGTTGGAACTACCACATGGTCACAAGGCCCGAGCGTATCAGGTGGTGGCCCGTTTGACGCTTATAACGGCGCTGCCGATGCTTATATCAGTGCAAATTATAACAGTACCGGAACAACCGGAACCATCAGTACCTGGCTGCTTACACCAAACCTGACCCTGAAGAATGGTGACGTATTAACCTTTTATACCCGCAAGCCAAGTCCGGATTCTTATGCTGATCGTCTGGAAATAAGAATGAGTGCAAACGGAGCAAGCACTGATGTTGGTACTGGTCTTACTGTCGGTGATTTCTCAACCTTGCTTTTAAGTGTTAATCCAACGCTGGTGCTGGGTGTTTACCCCACAACATGGACGCAATTCACCGTTACTGTTTCCGGCTTATCTGCGCCAACCTCAGGTCGTTTGGCATTTCGCTACTTTGTAACTTCAGGAGGTAGTTCTGGCTCTAATTCAGATTTTATTGGGTTAGATAATGTAGTTTATACCCCTTATGTGTGTCCTGCCTTCACCTTAACAAGCGGAGGTTCGTTAACAGGCGGAGCAGCCGGCGTTGCTTATAATGGGGCCATCACTCAAACCGGCGCATTGGGCACCCCGACGTTTACAATAACGGCAGGCGCCCTTCCTCCGGGCTTAATTCTGGCTACAGACGGAAGCATTACCGGAACACCAACTGCAACCGGAACATTTAATTTCACGGTTACCGTAAGTGATATGAGCGGGTGTACGGGATCACAATCATATAGCCTTACTATTGTCTGCGGCCCAAATCCAACTTCGTTAAACGGTTTACCGGCGCTGTGCTCAAATGATTCCCCCATCACGCTTACCGAGGGATTACCCGCCGGTGGTAATTATTTCGGGACAGGTGTCACAGGCAACACCTTCAATCCGGCTGTGGGATCGCAACTAATAACCTATGAATATACGGATGCCTATGCCTGCTATTATACCACCAATGCAAATATTACAGTTAATACTGCCCCGGTAGTTACTCAGGCTCCGTTAAGTACAATCTGCATAACGGGCGCACCCTTCATGCTTTCGGGTGGCTCGCCGGCAGGAGGAACTTATTCGGGAACAGGTGTTAATACCAACATATTCGACCCGGCAACCGCGGGTCTGGGAACATTTCCGATTACCTATACCTATTCCGATGGAACTTGTTCGGCCACTGCCATTGAAAATATTACTGTTGATGCATGCACCGGAATTGATGATGTTGCCGGAGTAAACTTCAGTGTTTATCCTAATCCCGGCAACGGACAGTTTAATCTGATACCCGGTCACGGACAAACGCTGACAAATATTCGCATTACAGACATTAACGGAAGACTCGTTTTCTCATGTACGGATGAAATCACCAATCCGGTAATGATTGATCTTTCAAACGAAGAAAATGGAGTTTATCTGCTGAAAGGAATGTTGAACGGACAATTCATTTCATCGCATTTCATCAAACAATAATACAGGCATTACGAATAATGGCAGTATCTGTTAAGGAGGTACTGCCATTATTTTTATCAGGATATTCCGACAAAGCCGCAACAGCCATATAATTCCACTTTCGTGAGATTTGTTGTCGGGGCAGGAGCAAGGGCATAGAAATGACATGAGAACGGCAACGTTCCGTTCTGATTACTGTATCATATTGAGCTGTTGCATGTCACTTCGGTATACGTATTAGTATTTGAGCCGGGCGATGAGTTGTGCTTCGCTGGATTGAAGACCATACTCCGATTTCACATATGCCTTGATCCGTTTCACCCGTTCATCGAGTTCTTTATACAGCGCGATGCGTTGCAGCCGTTCGGTCTGCAGGAGCTGTATGGCCAGCGAAACATTATTATTCAGAGTACCGAGCAGCTGTGCATGTGCCTGAAGTGATGCTACCTTGAGGGCATCGTTCGCGGGAACGTATCCTGTGAACTGCGACAGGCAATTGATGATATCATTGAAGAACTGGGTAACGGAACCGTATGAGCGTTCCGACTGGCTGATGGTTTTTGAGGCATCGGTATTCGCGGGGTCAGATACCGGAGCCGTGTGTCTGAGAGGTCTCATCCGGCGGATGATAATGTCGAGGGTTGAAAGTTCACGGGAGGGTTTTCCGTATTGAGATTCTACGGCTCCCCTTATCGCGGGAATCAGCCGTTCAACGGAACCGTCCTTCTTTCGGAAGGCGGCGGCCCGCGCCTCTGTCGCCTGCAGGTAGTTCTCCAGCCTCACTATCTCCGAGGCGTTTGCTGCATAAATTTTGTTTACCAGAGTGGTCATTTCTCCCACACTCTCCTCAACGCGGGGCGGATTGAAATTGGTGAAGCCGTTGATATACGTTACGAGACTCTGACCTTTAAGAAGCTGTGCTCCGAACGATTTGGCGGTGTTTGCTGTCATAGTTTTATGTTTTTTGATTTATTTGATTTTTTCTGAATTGCACTTAGACTTTCAAATTTTGTACAAAACACCCCTGAAATTTTAAATATTATCTTATATTGTTTATTATTAAGCAGTTTGAGAAGCTGCAGGAGGGCGCTGGCATGCCATGAAAGCCCCATTTATTTCCATTTTTGGGAATACGCTTTCCCAAAATAGTACCCGTCAAGGCACGTTAAGAGGTGCTTGGGGTTAGTTTTTTTTTGCACAAGCCTGTGCGTCTTTTGCAGAAGCCCCTGCGTTTTTTACACAGGCCCGTGCGTTATTTACAGAAGCCCCTGTGTCATTTGCAGAAGCCCGTGCGTCATTTACAGAAGCCCGTGCGTCATTTGCAGAAGCCCCTGCGTCTTTTGCAGAAGCCCGTGCGTCATTTGCAGAAGCCTGTGCGTCTTTTGCAGAAGGTCGTGCAGCGTTTTTTCAAGCTCGTGCAGTCTTTGCACAAGCCCGTGTGCGGAGTGAGTGAGGAAAATGGGGGGGTGATTCCGGTCTCGCCTCTGGCGAGACGACCCTGTGATTCCGGTCTCGCCTCTGGCGAGACGACCCTGTGATTCCGGCGCGATTTCCGCCGGTCGGCGGATAAACTTCTCATCGCGCAATAAATTCATCAAGAGTGGGAGAGTGATTCCGGTCTCGCCTCTGGCGAGACGACCCTGTGATTCCGGCGCGATTCGAACGCGCGACCCACAGCTTAGAAGGCTGTTGGTTATATCTTAGCGTATCTTAGTAATTGTTAGTAAATGTTAGTAAATCAGTAATATAAAATTTTATGATTATGTATTTACTATGCTTATTTAGGCTATTTTTGTACAAATGTTTAAACCATGTTTAAACCAGAAATTACTAAAATGAGCGCCAATTCATCAATTAAGGTTTTGTTGTACACATCGAAGGTACTAAAAAACGGTGAAAGTCCGATTATGTTGCGCATTATTAAAAATCGCAAACCTAAATATGTCTCAATCGGATACTCCTGTGATAAGCAACTGTGGGACTTTACAGCAGAACGACCAAAGAAAACACACCCCAATAAATTAAGGTTGGATATATATATAGGTCGTAAAATTAATGAGGTTCAAAAGACCTTGCTGGAATTCGAAGATAAGTCAGAGAGTTTTTCTGCTGAAACCGTGACGAGAAGAATCAAATCAAAAAGCACTAATATTGACCTATACAGTTTCATAGACAAGATAGTAAAAGAAGAAAAAAAAGCGGATAAAGTAGGAAACGCCGGGGTATACTCACAAACAAAGAGTATGTTGAAAAAATTCACACGGAAGGAAATGTTGTATTTCACGGATATCACGGTTTCTTTTATTAAGAGGTATGAGAATTTTTTCAGAGTAAACGGTGCAAAGGAAATTTCAATTTCCTATTACATGCGAACATTGCGATCTGTTATAAACAGAGCAATTTCAGAAGGCCATTGTGATAAGAGTATTTATCCGTTCAATGATTACAAAATATCCTCATTAAGTACAAAAACGGTAAAGCGTGCTATAACAAAAGCAGAAATTAAAAAAATAATTGACCTTGATTATGTCGAGGGCTCACGATTATTCCATTCCAAAAATTATTTTCTTTTTAGCTACTATACTATGGGCATGAATTTCGTAGACATGGCAAAGTTGAAATGGAGCGATATCAATAATGGGCGGCTAAAATATATTCGTACAAAAACAAACAAATCATACGATGTTGGTCTGTTATCTCCGGCGCAAGAAATTCTTAATCATTATAAAAAGGTCATTTACCAAAATGGCGGAGATTATATTTTCCCTATTCTATCTGATTTCCATGATACTTCAATAAGAATTCAAAACCGTGTGCATAAAGTGATCGGGCAAACAGATAAGGATTTAAAAACAATTGCAAAAGATGCCGGAATTGAAATAAATTTGACTACTTATGTTGCACGTCATACCTTTGCAACAGTCCTTAAAAGAAGCGGTGTCCCGGTCGCGGTTATTAGCGAAGGAATGGGACACACGAGTGAAAAGACAACGCACATCTATCTTGATAGCTTTGATAATTCAGTGATAGATGCCGCAAATCAAAACCTGATTTAATAACAAAAACAAGCAAGAACTTAAATTACATTATCATGGCTGATGCGAATAAAAGTAACAAAGTCTTTGAAAATACTTTCAATGCTGAGTTTAATGATATAAAAAACGATTTCAACGAGGATCTGAAAACGGCCAAAGCGGATTGGCTGGTCTCCCATTATAAACAACTGATGAGCCAAAAACTGATTGGACTTTATGAGGGCGAATTTGGAGACCTAATCGCAATCAACTATTTTAAAAGAGAAATGATACATGATTTTGATGAGTACTTTTTTAGAAAGGCGATTACTCCTAGTTTTACAGATTTTGTTATTGAGATAAAGGAAATTCAAAAGAGGCATTTGGAAGCGAAAATAAAATCAGACTTTGAGCCAGAATACATAAATACTTCCAAAGAAGTTGATTGGGCAAACCTTTGTGCAAAGCACAGGGCTTATAAAGAATTCTGTCTATTCCTCGACAAACGCGATAAGACTGACGATAGGATCACAGGTAAACTAAGTAAGGAAGAATTAGAAGCATACTTCATGCAGCTTACAGACTTTCAATTACCAAACAAATCAAGGAAATTAATATTGACAAATAACGAGGTTCTGGATATTCCGCACATAGTAGTCCACTCATTCCGCGGCAAACTGGTCCACCAA
>JBAXND010000028.1 GCA_037133915.1 Bacteroidota bacterium | reverse complement strand
ACTATCTCCGGGAGTGTTCACAGGTATATCAGAGTATGTTGTTGACTATCTCCGGGAGTGTTCACAGGTATCATGCCCCTATCCCTAAATCCTCCCGATGAATCGGGACAGGCTTTTCCCCGTAGCGGTGAAAGGGACTTTGACTTAGCTTTTCGCTTTTAACCTTAAGCCTTAGCCCGTATTTATGACCTATTTTGCGGCGCATGCAATAACATCACATTAAACAATCATTATCCGTGCGCCGCCGGTTTGTGTGGCGTCTTTGTTTCTAGAAATATTATATCCCTAACGGGATAGTTGCAAATAACATTATCAGTTAAGCATCGTAAAATCGGTCAACGCTATTCAGGGATAGTCAACTATTCACTGTTCACTTTTCACTTTTCACTTTTCACTTTTCACTGTTCACTTTTCACTTTTCACTTTTCACTTTTCACTTTTAACCCTAACGGGATAGTTGCAAATAACACACCGCTGCCGGCACGCGTTACAAACGCGCCAACTTTTCACTTTTCACTTTTAACTTTTAACTTTTAACTATTACTTATTACCTATAAGGATTTCCAGCATCTTCACAGCAGCTTCGGAAATGCGGGTGCCCGGACCAAAAATAGCGATGGCACCGGCTTTGTAAAGAAAATCATAATCCTGAGCAGGAATAACGCCGCCCACAATTACAAGAATATCTTCACGTCCCAGTTTTTTCAGCTCGGCGATTACCTGCGGAACAAGGGTTTTGTGTCCTGCCGCCAGACTGCTTACGCCTAAAATATGCACATCGTTTTCTACGGCCTGTTTGGCAGATTCAGCAGGAGTCTGGAACAGCGGTCCGATATCAACATCGAATCCTATATCGGCATAACCGGTTGCCACCACTTTGGCTCCGCGGTCGTGACCGTCCTGCCCCATTTTTGCAATCATGATGCGCGGCCGGCGACCGTCCATTTCTGCAAATTTATCGGCCAGTTCACAAGCCTGTTTAAAGCTCGGATCCTGACTTGATTCCGATGAATATACTCCCGATATAGAACGTATCACGGCTTTGTACCTCCCGAATATTTTTTCACATGCAAATGAAATCTCACCCAGCGATGCTCTTTTGCGTGCAGCATCAATGGCCAGTTCCAGCAAATTACCTTCGCCTGTGCGGCATGCTTCGGTAATGGCTTCGAGCGATGCCTCAACAGCTTTGTTATCGCGCTTTGCTTTGAGCAGTTTGAGTCGTGTAACCTGAGATTCACGCACCGCCGTATTATCCACTTCAAGGGTATCCATGGGCGCTTCCTTATCGAGGCGGTATTTATTCACACCCACAATCACTTCCTTGCTGTTGTCGATACGTGCCTGTTTGCGTGCCGAAGCTTCTTCGATACGCATTTTAGGAATACCGGTTTCAATGGCTTTTGCCATTCCGCCCAGTTCTTCCACTTCTTCTATCAGCTCCCATGCTTTATGGGCTATCTGGTGTGTGAGGAATTCCACATAATACGAACCTGCCCAGGGGTCAACAGCTTTGCAGATATTGGTTTCTTCCTGTAAATATATTTGAGTGTTGCGCGCAATGCGTGCCGAAAAATCGGTAGGCAGCGCAATGGCTTCATCGAGTGCGTTGGTATGCAGTGATTGCGTATGGCCCAGCGCGGCAGCAAGTGCTTCGACGCAGGTACGGGTAACATTGTTATACGGATCCTGCTCGGTAAGACTCCATCCTGATGTCTGGCAGTGTGTACGCAGCGCCAGTGATTTCGGGTTCTTCGGATTGAACTTATTCACAATCTTCGCCCAGAGCATGCGGGCGGCACGCAGTTTGGCAATCTCCATAAAATGATTCATGCCGATGCCCCAGAAAAATGAAAGGCGGGGTGCAAACGAATCAATATCGAGACCTGCCTCAACCCCTGTTCTCAGATATTCCAGACCGTCGGCAAGGGTATATGCCAGTTCAATATCGGCAGTTCCGCCGGCTTCCTGAATATGATAACCGCTGATGCTGATGGAATTGAACTTGGGCATATTGCGCGAGGTAAAACCAAAAATATCGGCAATGATGCGCATCGACGGCAAGGGCGGATATATGTAAGTATTCCGCACCATAAACTCTTTCAGAATATCATTCTGAATGGTTCCGCTGAGTTTGTCCATGGGAACGCCCTGCTCTTCGGCTGCCACAATATAAAATGCGAGAACCGGCAATACCGCGCCATTCATCGTCATGGATACCGACATTTTGTCGAGGGGAATTTCATCGAACAAAATCTTCATATCAAGTATGGAATCGATGGCCACGCCGGCTTTTCCGACATCGCCTACAACACGCTCGTGATCGGAATCATAACCGCGGTGCGTGGCAAGGTCAAAGGCAACGGAAAGTCCCTTCTGCCCTGCCGCCAGATTGCGGCGATAAAAGGCATTTGATTCTTCGGCGGTTGAAAAACCGGCGTATTGTCTGACGGTCCATGGCTGCATTACATACATGGTGGAATACGGTCCGCGCAGAAATGGCGGAATGCCCGCGGCATAGTTCAAGTGCTCCATTCCGAGCAAATCGCTGTTGCCGTACACAGGCTTCACATCAATCTTTTCGGCAGTATCCCAGCAGGTTTTGTTACCTTCTTTCTTCTCCCACGAACCAAAATCCGGCTGCCCGTCTTTCTTACTTTTAATATTAACCTTCTTAAAATCTGGTCTCATATCTTAATACTAAGTGTTATCGTTTCAATAAATTAAATACCGATGTGTTTGTGAAATTTCCTGAGCGTCTCGAGAACATTGGAACGCACATGAATGAACTCATCAACACCTGCTTTTTTCAGGGGCTCTATCAGGTCTTTCGGATTACCGGCAATCACCACCTGAATATCCTTATCTTTCTTTTTCAGTGCTGTTGCAATTTCATCGGCATATTTTCCATAGTCTTCATCAGAGCTGCAAATCACAACGATGTCGGCGCTTTCCTGCTGAACGGCATTCAGCATCCAGTCAATGTTGTTGAATTCCTTTTCTTCGAGCACCGTGTAACCGGCCACGCCGAAGAAGTTTGCGCTGAAGGTGGCACGTGCCTTACGCATGGCGAGATTTCCGTAGGTAAGAACAAACACTTTCGGTCGCACGCCTCCATCCTGCACCCATGCTTCGGTTGCCAGACGAAGGTCTTCAAATGCATGTGCGGCACGGTATATCTGCAGACCGCCTTTGGAGCCCACCTCTTCCACGCGCTGAATCTGATTCAGCATACTCTCGTTCAGGTTCGGGAAGATGCTTGTGCCTAATATCGGGCTTTTCCGCATGGCGATGTCCATATCGCGCTGAATGCGGGTTTTCATAATCTCACTCTTCACGAAACCCGATTCCAGGGCATTTCCCATCCCACCCAGGTCTTCAACATCAAGAAATAATTTCCATGCAAGCTCCGCTATGGAATCGGTAAGATTTTCAATATAATAAGAACCGGAGGCTGCATCGACAACCTTGTCAAGATGAGTTTCTTCACGGAGTACAATCTGGGTGTTACGCGACAGACGGCCGGAGAACTCATCGGCATCGCGGTAGGCAATATCGAGCGGAAGTACCGTCATTGCATCGGTACCGGCAATGGCAGCCGACATGGTTTCGGTGGTTCCGCGTAAAATATTTACGTAGGGGTCGTACAGTGTTTTATTCCAGAGCGAAGTGATTGTGTGAATATAGGCACAGCCGGCACTTTCGCTGTCAGGTTCATACTGTTCCACAATGCGCGCCCATAGCAGGCGTGCAGCGCGAATCTTGGCAATCTCAAGAAAATAATCGGACCCAACGGAAAACGTGAACTGCATACGCTTACACACCTCATCAACATCAAGCCCAAGGCCTGTAAGGGTAGCCAGATATTCATTTCCGGCAGCCAGTGCAAATCCCAGTTCCTGAACAATGCTTGCACCTCCGTTGTGAAACTGGGATGCTTTCACATTGATAATCCTGAATCCGGTAAGTGTTTCCGAAACAATTTTAAATATTGAAAGGGCTTCCTGATAATTATCTTCACGTGTATTGAAGAACTGTCCGTGCAACAGGCAATAGCCTAATGAATCGAAATTAAATGAACCATGCACTTTCGCTGGATTGATTTTCCGTTTCTTCAAAACATCGAGCAGCATATCGCACAAAATTGTGAACGAATAAACTGCACTGAAATGAAGACCTGTTTTTGTAAGGTCAATTCCATCAAGCAATTTCCCAAGTTCTTCTTCGGAGCTCAGAAATTTGAGGCGGAAGCTGATGCCCTCGGCACCGCGTTCAATGGCATTCAACGCCATTTTATTCGCTTCGGCAATATCATTGACTACAATTTCCTGTCTGATTTCCCAGGTATTACTTTTTGAATTGTTTCCGCGAATGAAGGGAAAACTTCCCGGCAGGGTATTCAGATAATCTTTGTTTTTCAGGTCTTCAGCACGGTAATACGGCTTGATATTCAATCCTTCAGAAGGTTTCCATACAAGCTTCTTATCGTAATCGGCGCCTTTCAGATCTTTGGTAATCTGTTCTTCCCAGCGCTCGGTACTTACGGGCGGAAAATCATTGAATAATTCCTTATCTTTATTTGACTTAGCCATTTTTTATGCGGTATTTTTGAAGGCAAAAAGCCCTGTTTTCAGGACAAAAATACGAAAAAAAGCATGTGTTTTCACTATTGCTTGAAAGAAGACGAAACATTCACGAAAATGATAATTAGTGTACCTTTGCAAACATAAAAGCAAGCTATTATGAATGAATTGTATCCACTGAAATTCAAACCGCTGTACCTCGATAAAATCTGGGGCGGACAAAAAATACGTACCGTTCTCGGAAAAGATTTTTCACCCTTATATAATTGTGGTGAACTGTGGGCACTTTCGGGTGTTGAAGACAAAGAATCGGTAGTTGAGAACGGTTTCCTGAAAGACCACCTGCTCAGCGAACTCATTGAAATTTACATGGGCGATCTGGTGGGCGACAGCGTGTTTGACCGCTTTGGGCTTGAGTTTCCGATACTGATAAAATTTATCAATTCAGAGGACTGGTTGAGCATACAGGTTCATCCCGATGATGAAATAGCGATGAAACGCCACGACAGTCTGGGCAAAACAGAAATGTGGTACATTCTTGAAGCCGATAAAGATGCCGAAGTTATTTGCGGTTTCAAGAAAGAAACAGACCTGTTTACGTATAAAAAGCATCTTGAGCAAAAAACATTAAAGGAAATTCTGAATGTAGAAAAAGCCCTTGCCGGGGATGTGTTCTTTATTCCGGCAGGTCGTGTTCATGCTACCGGACCGGGCATTTTGCTTGCAGAAATTCAGCAGTCGTCGGATATTACGTATCGCCTGTACGATTATGACCGGCTCACGCCCGAAGGCATGCTGCGTGAACTTCATACTGAATCGGCATTGGACGTAATCGATTTCAAGGCGTATCCATCATACAAAAGCCATGTTAATCCTGAAAATAATGATGTACGGGTACTGGCAGAATCGCCGCATTTCAGCGTCAGCCTGCTTGAATTTGACAAGCTGCAGGAACTCGATTATGCCGCTGTTGATTCATTTGTTGCCTATCTCTGCCTCGAAGGCAGCTTCGACATCATTTACAACGAAGGTGAAAAAGTGAGTGTGGAAAAAGCAGAAGCCGTACTAATACCGGCTGAGCTAAAAAATATTCAGCTTCAGCCTTCGGTAAAAAGCCGTATTTTGGAAATTATGATTGACGGTGAGCAGGAAAAAAGCTTATAAATCAAGCGACATTGCAACGAGTTCGGCGAGGTCGTAATTAAAAACTTCTTCTTCCTTATTCTTATATTTTAATCCGTCGGTGAGCATTACCATGCAAAACGGACAGGCTGATGCAATAATATCCGCACCGGTTTCAAGCGCTTCTTCGGTACGTTCAATAAACACTTCCTTATCGCCTTTTTCAGCCTCTTTGAACATCTGCGCACCACCGGCACCGCAGCACAAAGCAAAACTCCGGTTACGCGGCATCTCCACTTTCTCCGACGGAATAGCGGAAAGCACTTTACGCGGTGCTTCATATTTATCATTCGCACGTCCAAGATAGCACGGATCGTGATACACGATTTTTTTATCCTTAAATATACCCTGATTTACTTTGAGCTTTCCCTGCTGAATCATCTGCTGCAGAAAATCGGCGTAATGAACCACCTCATAGTTTCCGCCCAGGTCGGGGTATTCATTCTTAAAAATATTATAACAATGCGGACAAACCGTCAGTATTTTTGTGATGCTGTAACGCTTGAATGTTTCAATATTGGTGAGTGCCTGCATCTGATAGAGCATCTCGTTTCCCGCTCTGCGCGCCGGATCGCCGGAGCATGTTTCTTCCGCACCCAAAACGGCATAATCTGTTTTCAGGTGTGTCAGTATTTTCGTGAACGCACGTACAACTTTTTTATAGCGGTCGTCGAATGCGCCCGCACAGCCCACCCAAAACAGATATTCCGGATTTTTTCCTTCTGCGGCAACATCGGCAAACAGAGGAACATTTACTTTTTCTTTTTCTGACATTTCTTTCTGAACATTATGCTGCCCCGTTGCAGCGAAGCATTAAATTTTATGATTCGTAATTCTATCAGCTATTGCGCAATTTATCGGCTTCTTTCTGAGCATCGTCAAGCACTTTCTGTGCATTCCGGTTGCCTTCATCCTGCAACGCCTGCGACTTATCCTTTGCTTCTTTCAGCATTTGCTTTGCCGTTTCTTTTGCTGCTGCTTTCGCGATAGGATTCGAAGCTTTCTTCACCAGATCCTGTCCCTGTGCATCCGCTTCGGCAACAAGCTTATCGCCTGCAGCTTTCGCCTGATCGCGGATTTGCTGTGCTTTTGCATTGGCATCGGCCAGAAGCTTGTCAATTTTCGCCTGGACGTCGGCTTTCACCTTACCCACTTCTTCCTTCACCTTATCCGTTATCTGCTTCTCGGCTTCTTTTTTCAGGTCTTCAAGTACTTCTTTCGCACTTCCTTTCACACCGGCCTTTACCGTTGGCTTTGTGACGGTCCCGCCAATTACGAGGTCAACAAATATGGTATTCCCGGGAGTCAGATTTGCACCTTTGCTGTTCGCTTTGCCCACTAAATCGTTCAGCACACCATTGGCCTGCCCGCCGAACAATTCGCGCGGAATTTCAAGATTGACAAGATAATTGATGCTTTGATCCAAAGAACTAAATCCGCTCGCAGTTGCCTTAATCTTTTCAAATGTGAAGGTATAAGGCTTCACTTCCAGTTTTCCGTTTGCAAAACTAAAGCTAATCTCTGTTTTATCAAATCCTATTTTCCTGAATTTTTCAATTTTCAGAACTTCGGCAACCTTGTTCAGGGGCTCAAATCCCTGAACGCTCACATTGTTTGCACTCAGTTTACCGTTACCGCTCATCGTATTATAAACCGGACTCATCGCCCCATCCAGATCGGTAATAAAACTCATTGTGGTAGAGAATTTCCCAGTGCAGCGCTCCATGATGGGAGCCAGCTTCTGCACAGTAACAAAGGTTTTATAGGTTTTCGGAATATCAAATCCCTTGATATCTAAATTAAAATTGACCTGTGGCTGTGTTTTCTGAGTACTGTAAAAGCCGCTCACGGCCATGTTTCCGCCCAGCAAATCCATTTTCAAATTCTCGAGGGTAACCTTTCTGTCCTGAATCTTAACAATACCGAGAACATTGCTCAGTTCCATCTTATCATATATAATTTTACCGAAGCTCGACTTCAGCACGATGTCAAGATTTGCAGGAACTTCGATGACCGTCATGGCAGAACTCTGCTGAGGCGTTGTGGCAGCAGGAGTTGCAGTTGCCGATGAGCTTCCGCCTGTGAATTCATTCAGGTCAACAACATTCGAACGGCTGTTGAATGTACCTTTCAGCTTATCGTTTTTGAAAATGTAAAATAACAAATTGTCGAGGCGGCCATTGGCACTGATATCCGAACGGCCCATTTTAATATTACAGGCAGGCATATCCACAAACTGAGGTGAGAACAAGAGTTTCAGCTCGCTAACCATGATACCCTGAGGATAGTCCTTACTTTTGTAATTCATACCTGTAACGCCAATCTGACCTTTTGCCTGAAATTCGTTGTACTTTTCTTTTTCAATAGAAGAAAGTCTGCCTTTCATACTCACGTCAGCATCAACTTTTCCGTTGAGCTGTTCCGATGCGTCAAGCGGATAAAACTGCTTAACCTGTGCCAGGTCAATCTTTACTTTTACGGTGCCGTCAATAGCAGGGTCGGAAACAGGAGTTGCAACGCTCATGCGGATATCAGCCGTGTTTCCGGCCATCTCAAAATGCGCTTTTTTAATATCAATCAGCGTACTGTTTGGCTTACCGTCTTTGTTAGAAATATGAACATCAACATTAATATTCGTCACTGCTTTAGGCAAATCAGGATACTGGAACATGGCATTTTGCACCAGTACATTCAGCGCGAATGCGGGCAGCGACTTATCATTATACGTACCCTTCGCAAAACCATCGAGTGCAAGCGTTCCGCCGGTCTTCACCTTTTCAAAATCTTTGGAATAAACAGCAGGTATCAGTGAAAGGAAATTCTTGAATTCCGTTTTGCGTGCGCTGAATTTAATATCCATGTCGATGTCGTCGGCAGGCATGGCCACCCATCCGTCGAAACCAAGGAATAAATTATTTAAGCGAAGCTCATTTTCCTTAAAGGTGTATTTGGAATTCTTTAAATCGGCATCAATATCGGCCGTCAGCGAAATGTTTCCTTTATGCAGATATTGAATTCCACCGTATGAAAAATCAATGGTGTCAATCGTTGTTTCTGTAGACAGCGATGTAAAATCGGCCGTAAGGTCACCTTTCAGCAGATGATTCAGATTTTTAATGTCGGCGTACATACCTGCATCGGCATCATCATATTTAATAGAAGCATTGGTGATGGTCAGCTTTTTCAACGACAGTTTGAATGAGGAAGGTTCTGCGGCTGGTGCAGCTTTTGCAGTATCCGCAGCCGTTTGTTTTGCAATATCCCAGTTGGCCTTGCCACCCTTCAGCACTTTCAGCAATATTTTAGGCTGATCGATAGAAATCTTTTTAATGTTATACTGGCTTCCGCTGATGACGCTGAACAAACCGATGGTAACCTTCAATGATTGAATATTTGCAAGAGTATCTTTTGCAAATTCATCAACGCCCACAACGGTAACATGGTCGAGACCCAGTGTAAAATCAGGGAAATTACGGAAGAGCGTGAGATGATAATCCGTGAAATCAACTTTCGCGTTCACACTTTTATTGATTTCCGTTTTAACGGCTTCCACAATTTGTTTCCGAAATACAAAGGGAAGAATAATGGCGAGGACAATAATTACCATAAGGGCTATTCCAAGACCTTTCAAAACTTTGCGAAGCAATTTATTATTTTTCATATGCTGAAGATTTTAGGTAAAGATAAACCAACAATAATCGATTCATCGGCATTCAAACTAACTATTTTTACTTTTTCAGATAGTGCATCATCAATTCGGCAGTCTTAGCCGACGCCCCCGAACCACCCAACTTTTCGCGCAATGCGTTATAATCGGTTTTTATTCTTTCAATCGTATCGGTATCATCAAGAATAAGCTTCAATTCCTTTTTCAGATTCTCAAGATTCAGGTCAGACTGAATGAGCTCTGTAACCACAGGCTTATCCATAATCAGGTTCACCAGCGAGATATATTTTATATCCACCAGTCGTTTTGCAATCTGGAAGGAGATTCCGGAACCGCGATAACAAACCACCTCCGGAACGCCGAACAGAGCAGTTTCCAGTGTGGCAGTGCCCGATGTAACAAGCGCAGCGCGGGCATTTGACAGTAAGTCGTACGTTTGTCCGTAAACTATTTTCACGCCACTGTTACCAAGCAGTTTTGTATAAAAACCGCTGTCGAAATTACTCGTTCCCGCCACCACAAACTGATATGCGGGAAATGCAGGCACCACCTGCAGCATAACATTCAGCATGCGTGATATCTCCTGATGACGGCTTCCGGGAAGTATAGCAATAACGGGCCTTTCATCAAGGCCGTTTTTCTTGACAAATGAAGTTACATTCACCGACATGCGGTATTGTTCAATGGCATCGAGCAGCGGATGACCTGCAAAATCAACATGATAATCATACGAACGATAAAAATCCTGTTCAAACGGCAAAATCACGAACATACGGTCAACAAAGGCTTTTATCTTCTTCACACGCCCCTTTTTCCATGCCCATACCTGAGGAGAAATATAAAAGAACACAGGAATGCCTTGGTTATGACCAAATTCAGCCATTCGCAAATTAAAACCGGGATAATCGACAAGGATAATAACATCAGGTTTGTATGCAAGAATATCGGCACGGCACAGCTTAAAATTTGCCATAATGGTGCGGATATTCATCAATACTTCCGAAAATCCCATAAACGAAATATCGCGTATGTGCTTAACCAGCACTGCGCCTTCGGCCTGCATCAGGTCGCCGCCCCAGCAGCGGAAATCAGCAGATGCATCGCGCTTTTTCAGCTCCTTCATCAGGTTGGATGCATGCAGATCACCCGAATGTTCACCGGCAATGATATAGTATTTCATTATTGCGTTCTCACTTATGCTGACAAAATTAGCAAATTTACGCTGCATAAAGCCAATATGAAGGAATATCAGCATTTGGTTTGCAAATCACACAGGAAACCATAAATTTGTTACAAATTTCACGCTTATGAAATCATCTTCACTTCTGATTCTTATTCCGCTGGCGATTTTGGCTTCATGCGGAGCTCCCGACAAAAAAGCCACGAACCGTCCGCAACAAAAAATTGTTTTTCACGGTAAAGCTCAGGGCACATTTTATAATGTAACCTATTACGGTGCTGATACGGTTGTTACGCAAAAAGCCATGGATTCGCTGCTTTCCGCCTTCGACCTCTGCGCCTCGATGTACAACCCAAAATCTATAATTTCACGCATTAACCGTAATGAACCCGTCGAAGCCGACAGCAGTTTCAAAGCCATTTTCAATCTTGCTATGGATGTTTCTGAAAAGTCAGGCGGCGCCTTCGACATTACGGTTGGGCCGCTTGTGAATGCATGGGGCTTCGGATTCAAGCAAAAAATTAAACTTTCGAAAGCAAAAGTTGACAGCCTGCGCCAATATGTCGGATACAAAAATGTACATCTCGAAGGAAATAAAGTGGTAAAATCCAATCCCGGCATAATCCTCGATTTCAATGCCATAGCTCAAGGCTATTCGGTTGATTTGCTGGCGCATTTTCTGGAAAGGAAAGGCATTACAGATTATCTTATTGAGATAGGCGGTGAAGTGATTGGTAAAGGAAAAAAAGCGGATGGTAAAAGTTGGGTGGTGGGTGTTGAAAAACCAAGTTCGGATATGTATCAGAACCAGGAAGTGAAGACCACGATAAAACTGGAAAACATGGCTGTTTCCACATCAGGAAGCACACGAAAATACTACGAAGAGAACGGCATCCGCTATTCACATACTATCGACCCGGCAACAGGATATCCGGTAAAGCACTCGCTGCTCAGTGTTTCGGTACTCGCTCCCACCTGCGCTGTGGCTGATGCTTATGCCACCGTTTTTATGGTTTTAGGGTTAGAAAAGTCGAAAGAATTTCTCAAGAAAAACAAACAGCTGAACGCGTATTTCATCTATTCCGATAAAGACACTAAGCTTAAAACCTATGCCACGGAAGGATTTCAAAAGGTGATACTGGAAGAAAACTAATTTGAGGTCATTCTGTTCGTTTCGGATAAGGGTGTTTTTCGGAAAAAGAATGCAAGCAGAATCCCCGATACGGCACCAAACAAATGGCCTTCCCAGCTTATGCGCGGGTCGGACGGCAGCACGCCCCAGATAAGTCCTCCGTAAAGGAATATCAGAATAACCGAAAGCAGGAACAGCCAGAATTTTTTGCGTACAATGCCGCTGGTAACCAAAAATCCGGCAAGGCTGTAAATAAGTCCGCTTGCCCCTATGTGACAGGCCTGCCGGCCAAACAGCCAAACCAGCAAACCACCGAGCACAATGGATAACACAATTACCGGAACTGCTATACGGTTATAAAAAAGGAACAGTACAAAAACAAACACGCCGAGTGGCACGCTGTTGGCGATGATGTGCCCGAAACTCCCGTGTAGAAACGGTGCCAGTATGATACCAATCAACCCTCGCTGTGAATGCGGAACAATGCCATATTCAAGCATTGCGGGGAAAAACCGCGACACAATAAAAACTGCCCATATCACAAAAAGGACAAACATGGTTGCGCTGATACTTCTGCCTATTTTCATAATACCTGGTAATTATAACATGCGCCTTCTGAATTCTCCACACACCAAAGCCGCTGCAACCGATGCATTCAGCGATTCGGCAGTTCCCTGATCAATCTTACCTTCCTTATATGCAGGTATGTGCAGACGATGCGTGATGTGCTGCTGAAGATCATTTGAAATGCCCCTTGCCTCGTTGCCGATTATTATAAATCCTTCCGGCGTTAAATCCGTTTTATAAATATTCTCACCTTCAAGCATCGTTCCGTAAACCTTCGGTTTAAATGGCAATTCCTTCAGAAATCCGCCTAAAAAGGCATAATGCACATTTACCCGCGACACCGAGCCCATGGTTGCCTGTATTACTTTTGGATTATAAACATCAACACTGAATTCTGAACAGATGATATAATTGATACCAAACCAGTCGGCAATGCGAATGATGGTTCCCAGATTTCCCGGATCGCTGATGTCATCCAGCACGAGCACCAGCTCATGTTCAAGTTTTGCTGGGTCCAGTTTATGATTATGTATTTCGATTTGTGCAAGAACCTGATTGGGAGTCGTAAGGTTTGAGATGCGCGACAGCTCTCCTTCCGTTACCGGAAAAATACCCCCGTTGTGATTCTGCAGAAGGGCATCGTTCTCTTTAATCCATCCCGGCATGGCATATATGCTCAGTACATTGAAATTACTTTCAAGCAAATCAGTCACAGTTTTGCTTCCTTCGGCAATAAACTGTGCATTCTCTTCGCGGTATTTCTTTTGCCTGAGTGATGTGAGGTGCTTTATCTGAGTTTTTGAAAGCATATTGTTTTATGATTAAGCGATGAACTCTCTGAATTTCTTTTGCATCATGTGTGACAATACATCAACTTCATAGAAATTATTGCATTCTGATATTAGCCGGTAACAGGCGAATGAATAATTTCAGAATTTCATCTTCAAATATTTCCGGTTAAACACTTCCTTACCCGAAACAATTTTAATCAAGTACATCCCGGGAGCCAGTTGCTCCGGTAATTGAATTGAATTATTCCCGGACAGATTGCTCCTCAAAAGAATCAGCTTTCCGGCAGCATCAAACACATACACGCTATAATGTTCATCAGTTGTGCTGATAGTAAACTGATTATCGCCGAGCGTATACCCAACACTAATTTCTTTATCGTTTGATGAGAAATTCTCAACGATCGTCCCGACCGTTGCATTAACAAAAACATTCAGCGGACCTACTTTGCACGATGATGAAGTGGTTTCGGATACCGAAACCTGTCCTGACACCGTGCCCCAGTTCACCGTAATCTGGCTGGTTCCTTGCCCTGAAACAATTGTTACGCCTGCAGGAAAGCTCCAGCTATACGACGAACCGGCATGGAAGGGAACAGAAAAAACTATATTGGTTTGTCCGAAGAATACATTGATCGGACCGGTGATTTGATACGGAAACTGAATAATTCCAAAAAATTCCGCTGCCCAGAAAGAAGAATAAAAGTTTTTATCATAAGCGTAGGTGTCGACCGAACCGCCCTGCTGGAAGCAATTTCCGGGATCCACAGCAATGGCATGCGCCATGCTGCTTATCATATAACTTCTTACAACCGTATTTCCTGAATTATCAAAATAATCTTTTCGTTCAATCAGATTATTCCCGTTAAATGCGCTGTTCACACTATCCGCAACCTGATCCGCAGCGTGAACATTTGTCCACTGCTTTACCAGTTCTCCTGCATTTACAGGGCTTACAGTAATATCATTCGTTCCCTGAAATATAGCGACTCGCGGAAACGTTCCGCTGTACCCCGGATTTTCGTTTCGCACCAGATCGCCCCATTGAACTGCCGTTTTGGTAACAAGTCCATTCATTACATTATAAGCAGCAATTGCATCGCTTGCCGATTTATACGGTGCTCCCGACATAATAGCACCGGCATTAAAAATCTCCGGATAGGCCCCCAGCAGTGCCACCGACAATCCGGCTCCGGCTGAAACACCGGTTGTAAAAACTCTGCTGTCGTCAATGCTGTAATTGCTTTTCATATTATCAACCATCTGCTTCACCGAATACACTTCGCCCTGATTGCGGCTGTAATCAGACGGCAGGTACCAGTTGAAACAATAACCGGTATTGTTCAGATATTGCTGCTGGGCATGAATAACATAAAAACTATTTTGTTCGGCAAGAGAATCCCATTCGGAATCGGTTTCAAAAACGGAAGCCGTTTGCGTGCAACCGTGCAGCACAACAACCAAAGGCGCGTTGGCAGCCACATTCACGGGAACATATTTATACATCAGCAAACTGCCAGGATTTGTCCCGAATCCCGTAACCTGCGACCAGCCCGTCTGAGCGAAACTGTTGTGCACATTGCTCAGTAACAAAACAGCAATGGCTGCCAGCCCCAAATTGAAGAAATAATTATTTTTCAATAGATTTATTAATTATTGATGTAAAGTTCTTCGGCCCATTTCATGCGGTCTTCGGGACTGAATTGCCAGGGCGCTCCGTTATTTTCAATATTCGTAAGCATCGATTTAATGCCGGCAGGGGCGCTTCCTTCTTCCATTACCAGGTAGCGGCGCATATCAACAATAAACGTAGGATGATTGATATTCACAGGGCATTCTTTTGCACAGGCGTTACAGGTGGTGCAAGCCCAGAGTTCTTCTTCAGTAATAAAATCGCGCAGCAATGATTTGTTATCGATAAAGTCTTTGCCGTTCTTGACCATGCCGCTGCCTTTTTCTTTCATGCGGGCGCGCAGGTCCATAAATATTTTACGGGGCGAAAGTTTCTTTCCCGTGGTATTCGCCGGGCAGGAGGCAGTACAGCGCCCGCATTCGGTGCACGACAGAGAATCCAGATAATTTTTCCAATGCACATCTTCCACGTCCTTCACACCAAAACGTTCAACAGCGTTTTCGGCACCGGCAGGAGCTTCCGCGAAAGCCGTATCAGGGTTCATCATCATCTTCACCTCAGTGGTGATACGTGCCATCGTCGGGAGTTTTCCCAGTGGTTCAAGACGGCTTAAAAACACATTCGGTATCGACATGAACACATGAAAATGCTTGGAATACGGAAGAATATTCGCGAAAATGCAAATCATACCAATGTGCAGCCACCAGTTAATTTCATGCCCTGTATTCAGTCCATCGGGCGACATGCCTGCAAATAACGATGCAATATGCACGCTTACGGGAAACACGCCGGCATAATCAACCGGATTCAATGCGATATAAAAAGCGTTCATCCCAAGCAGCGATATCATCAAAATAAAAATAATGCTCAACGCGATGTTCGCATCAAGGTGCGATTTTTTCTTCATCTCAATACCTTCAAAACGCTTCACACCGTGGAATAAACGACGAATCAGGAAAAACAATATTGCCACCGCAATAATCGCTGCAAACACATCGCCCAATGCAATAAGTGCATTGTAGAGTGCGCCCAGAGCAGAAAAACGTCTTTCGCCCCGTGTAAATCCATCAATCACCATCTCCACACTTCCGAACAGTATCAGACAAAAACCCCAGAAAACAAGAGCATGCATGAAACCTGTAACAGGTTTTCTGAAAATCTTTGTTTGCCCGATGGCAACCTTCATCATCAGGATAAAACGTTTTCCCCAGTTACCGATTGGAAACGATTTAGTAAAGCCGAACAAGAGCCAGATGCGGCGCGTCGTATAAAAGAAGGTTGCAAACGTAACCCCCATCATTATAAAAAAGAAAATCTGCTTAATCATTACAATACTTTTTGTGGCACAAAAATAAGAAAAAGGAATTAACCGCAGCTGAACCAAATCATAGTTGCGGCAAAGCAATTATTTTCGTTTACGTATATTTGCAGAAGCTCAAACATAAAATCAATCGAATGCCGAAAATCATTGCCGACGGTCGCAGGCTGTATTATGAATATCTGAACAGCACATCCGTCAATGAACAAAAGCCACTCATCATTTTCCTCCACGAAGGTCTGGGAAGCATTCTGCAATGGAAAGACTTTCCCGAACAGCTTTGCAACGCAACCGGATTAGCGGCACTTGTATACGACCGTTACGGTTACGGTCGCTCCGAAGCCATGAATCAACCATCGTCATGCAACTACCTAGACCACGAAGGCAGAACTTCATTCCCCGATTTCATAAATGCCCTTGGCATCGAGCGAAAGTTTGTTCTGGTTGGTCATAGTGATGGCGGAACCATTGCGCTGGCTTATGCGGCGCTACATCCCGAAAATGTTATCGGTGTGATTACCGAAGCTGCCCATGTTTTTCTGGAAGAAATATCGCTTCAGGGCATCCGCGAGGCAGTTGAAAAGTATGAGAACACTAACCTCAAAGAACTGCTGTCAAAATATCATGGTGATAAAACAGATTCCATTTTTTATCGCTGGGCCAACACCTGGCTTTCGGCCGATATGCGCAACTGGGACATACGCAAAGCATTGCAAACCATCGTCGCTCCCGCGCTGATTATTCAGGGCAGCGAAGATGAATACGGCACCGAAGCCCAGGTTGACGGCATCATCCAAAACATAAACGGCTATAAAGAAAAATTCATGGTTCGCGATTGTGGTCATGTTCCGCATCATCAGCAACGCGCACTAGTTCTTTCTAAAATGGCTTATTTTATCACCGCAAATTGTCTCTAACATAACCCTTTCTATATGGAAGATGAAGCAAAATACGCACTGAATGTGAAACAGGTGATGGATTTTATGCATCGTATCATGATGCATCACGCCATGTGGTTTGGGGAAGTATATCATCAGCTGGGGCGTGAACGTGCTATGGAAATACTCGATACCGCATTTACCAATAGCAGTAATATTCAGTTGAGCCGTTTATCAAAAGTGCTCGGCTTTGAAATAAAAGATGGAATTCCCGCGCCAATTGCAAATCTTCCCGAAGAAAAATTAAACGCTTTGCGTGATGCACTGGCAGCCAACTGGCTTGCCGGCGACGGCATATGGTTTCAGGCGGTTGAATCAGCCATGGGCATGGACGAAGCCAAACGCTGCAACGATTCGTGCTGGGCACAATTCTCTCCTTTTGAAGCATGGAGCATTAAGCGTATGCTGAACCTGCCCGAAGAAGCCGGTCTTGACGGATTGAAAAAAGCACTGTCGCAACGGCTTTACGCATACGTCAATAAACAATCGTTCAGAGAAGAAAGCGACAGCAGTTTTGTTTTTGTGATGAACGATTGTCGCGTACAGTCGGCACGCAAACGGAAAGGAATGGATGATTATCCGTGCAAATCAGCTGGAATTGTTGAATACAGAGAGTTCGCACGCGCTATTGACAGCCGCATCACAACACAATGTATCTGCTGCCCACCCGATAAACATGACGAAAGCCACTATTGCGCCTGGAAATTTACGATTGGCTGACAACAAAAAAGCCGGGAACAATTCCCGGCCTTCGCCTCCCTAAATCTAACATGAACATTGATCAATTCTCAGCGCCCTAAATTTTATAATGTCTGTGGTGTAACCATAAAATCAACCGTCCCTTTTGACAATGGTATTTCATTCCACGATTCTGTATTAAAACTGATGCATACAAAGCCCGAAGTAGGCATGTTATCGATACGTGGCTTCAGATAAATATTCACAAACTGTGTAAGCGTAGGATTATGTCCTACCAGCAATACATTCTCTTTTGTATCGTCAATTTCTGCAAGTACTCTGTAAATTACATCTTCAACAGCCTCATACATCCGGTGATCAATCTTAATGGCATTCTGAGGATAATCGGCTGCTTCGGCAAGCAGCTTCGCAGTTTCCAGTGCGCGAAGAGCATAGCTGCTGATGATAAGGTCAAAAGAAATCTCTTTCTTACCGATATATTGCTGAATCTTTTTAGTGTTGTTGACACCAACTGTAAGCAACGCTCTTTCATGATCGGCAGCATCCGGGTCCCCCAATGATGACTTACCATGTCTCGCCAGAAATAGTTTCTTCATGCAGGCAAAAATATTTTAGTTTTATACCCAATATATAGGTGTTCGTCCACAGTTGTTAACGTATTTATTAACTATCCAGTTCTATATATAATCATTAACCCTGTGCAAGCACAAGTCAAACATCTGATTTTCTTTTCGATACATTATATATATTTTGCCTTTCTTATCATCTGAATATATAATAATTCAATCCCGTCATATTCATTCTGTTTGATTCGCCCTTCTGTTTTACTATCTTTGTTATTCACAGACGGTTCACATTTTCATAATATTCAATAAACAAAATCTAACATTTATGAGAAAAATATTCATTCTTATAGCATTTATTGCGATTCAGAATTTCTGTTTCGGGCAATTTTCAGGGCCGGAAGTTCTGAAGCCCATGGGACCCGAACAGGCAATAGACCGTGCAGCCATGATGAAACATTTCAAGCAATCCCCACAAAAAAGTGAAGCCGTAGGCTGGCTTATCCCATCGTGGAATCTGCTCGATTATTATTACGCAGGAGGCGCAGCGGTTACGCATTATGCAAATCTTATTATGCCCGATTCAACCGTATTATATGAATCGTCGGGCACCATTCAGCATCACTGGCTCATGGGCGTTGGCGGCGTACTTGACCCCTATTCACCCATGTTTGATTCATCACAGAACGTAGCGCCCATCGACGATGGGTATGATTATACCGTGGATTCTGTTTTTGTACTTGCATGGTACACCAAGGTAAACTCCGGAACCGATACGCTGATTGCCGAAATAGAATTCGGTACACCCACCTTCGCTCCAGAATTCGGACATACCATTTATACTTTTACACCGGACACTTTTCATATGAGCCCGCCAAAAGTTTACGGCGACCCGGAGCAGTTCGGTTATAAGTGCCGTATGACGGCTCCTTCAAAACAGGTAATAAAATATGTACTTGGTCCGCAGGATTCAACCAATAATCTGGGCAAGTATATCACGTTTCCTGTTGGTTTGAATGTTACGGGAAATAAAGTGGTTGGACTTTCACTCAGCTTTGTTCCCGGTCAGCCATACAGTTTTGGCGATATGGGTTATTCATACAGCGGCACAGAAACACAAACCGTCAATTCATTCCGCGTCGGATTGTATTCAACGGATGATGTGAATGCCGACCCGCACATTTTTGTTGACCCTTATGCCGGATATTCAGCCACAAATTACTTGCGTAAAGAAGTGCGGTATACCATGTATACCGGCTCGAACAGCTGGCGAAACGACCGCATGACATCATCGGTTTCCTGGGCTTTTGACATTGGTTATTATGTAAGCAAAGACAGCCTTTCATCCGTGCCTGAAAATCAGAAAGAGCTTGCAAACATCTTCCCGAATCCCGTTCAAAACGGCATGTTAAATATCATTACTTCCGAAAAGGGAACTTCCGAAATACAGATTTTAACCCTCAATGGTCAGAGTGTAATGAATATTCGTTCAGATAAACAAACGAACCGCATTGACCTGTCGGCCCTGAAACCGGGAATCTATATGGCACGAATCTTTACAGAAACAGGTGTTATCACAAAAAAGATTGTGATAGAATAAGGAATTATAAAAAACAGTTCACCCCTTCTGCCCGGTATTAGCGGGAAACAGAAGGGGTGATTTTTTTGAGAACAACTATTATGCGAAGAGCGGCATATCTTTGGTAAGGGTGTGTACGCGTTCTTTTACCCACGAAATCACTTTTTCATCTTCAATGTGGCTTATCACCTCATCAATCAGATCTACGATGACGGGCATGTGTTCTTCTTTCATCCCACGGGTAGTAACAGCAGGTGTTCCAACGCGCAAACCCGATGTAGTAAATGGTGTGCGACTGTCGAACGGAACCATGTTTTTATTCACGGTAATTTCAGCACGAACCAACGTATTTTCAACTTGTTTTCCTGTAATATCAGGAAATTTAGTACGAAGGTCAATCAGCATAAGATGGTTGTCGGTTCCGCCGCTTATTACTTTGTAACCTTTATCAACAAAGCACTTCGACATTACCGCAGCATTTTTCTTGACCTGCATCACATACTGTTTGTACTCATCGGAAAGGCATTCGCCAAAAGCCACAGCTTTAGCGGCAATTATATGCTCCAACGGACCGCCCTGTACTCCGGGGAATACAGCAGAATCGAGCATTGCAGACATCATTTTGGTCTCGCCTTTCGGAGTTTTAACGCCCCACCAGTTTTCGAAATCTTTACCCACAATGATAATACCGCCTCTTGGGCCGCGCAGCGTTTTGTGTGTTGTTGAAGTAATAATATGACAATATGGTACCGGGTTATTCAGGATACCGCCGGCAATCAGTCCGGCAGGATGAGCGATATCAGCCATTAGAATGGCGCCAATTTTATCGGCAATTTCACGCATGCGTTTGTAATCCCAGTCGCGTGAATACGCAGAAGCGCCTGCCAGCAAGAGTTTTGGCTTTTCTTTCAGAGCCAGTTCTTCCATTTTATCATAATCCACCATGCCGGTTTCCTCTTCCACGCCGTATGAAATTGCGTTGAAATACATTCCCGAAAAATTCACCGGAGAACCGTGTGAAAGGTGGCCGCCATGCGAAAGATTCAATCCCATGAACGTATCGCCCGGCTTTAGACAGGCAAGAAAAGCAGCCATATTGGCCTGAGCTCCCGAATGTGGCTGTACGTTGGCATATTCCGCACCAAACAATTCTTTAAGCCGGTCAATTGCAATCTGCTCACTCTGATCAACAATCTGGCACCCGCCATAATACCTTTTGCCGGGATAGCCTTCGGCATATTTGTTAGTCATACACGAGCCCATGGCCTGCAGCACCTGGTCACTCACAAAATTCTCGGAAGCAATAAGTTCAATGCCACCAAGCTGGCGCTGACGCTCCATCTCAATAAGGTCAAAAATCTGTTTATCTCTTTTCATAAAAACGAAAATTTTCAGGATGATTAATTCAGATAACGATGCAAAAGTAAGTCAGATATACCATTTCTGCAAAAGATAAATTTCAGAAAGCAGCCGTAGTCTTTTCTGCCTTTTCCCTGCCTAGGAGGCTCTAGGTATAGAGGGTCGCCACATTATAAAATATTTAATAATAATTTTAACCGCGGTCTTAGTTTTCTTGCCGTCTTTACCTATTTTTGCGAATAGTCAAAATAATTCCCCATGATAAAATTATTTCCAAAAATATCAGTCACCGGCGATCTGGGCAGTGGTAAGAGTGCTGTTTGTAAACTGCTTGAGCAACAAACCGGATTTCCGATTGTGAGCACAGGTGGCATTCAGCGTGAAATTGCCTCAAAGCATGGCATGACCACTCTTGAATTAAATAAATATACCGAAACGCATCCCGAAATTGACGACGAAATCGACGGAAGAATAAGCCAGTTGGGCAAAGACGAGCGTTCCATCATTTTTGATTCCCGATTAGCGTGGCACTTTGCACCCGAAACATTTAAAATTTATCTGCTTGCCGATACCGATATTGCCGCAACCCGCATCTTCAATGACACGCGTACCAGCGAGAGTTATAAAAGCGTCAGAGAAGCCAAACAGAAAATTCTGGACCGCCGTACCAGCGAGCTGAACCGTTTTAAAAGTTATTATGACATAGATTATTCGGACATGTCTAATTACGATCTCGTTGTCGAAACTACCACAGCCACGCCCGAAGAAGTTGCCGGGACTATCATCAGCCAGTTCAATTTATGGAAGAACGGAAAGCCCTACAACGTTTTCTGGCTTTCACCGTCATCGCTGTTACCAACGGCAAATATCAGCACTTTGTTATCAGATGCACCCAAACCCGAAACAGAAGCAGGTCTTGGGCAGGCATTGCTGCTGAGCCTTGGCAGAAGTTTCATCATTGCCGGTAATCATTTGGTTGTAAGTAAGGCAATCAATGAGGGGAAGCATCTGCTGCCCGTTTTTGTCTTCAAACCAGAGGCCGGTAAGACCGGGAAACTAAAAATCCTTTCGCTTGCAAGAAAAAATGCAGTGAAAGAATGGGAACAGCACCATAAGATAAAATTCAGCGAATTACCCGATATTTTTTCGTAAAAATCATTACAATCCGCAACAATGAAAATAGCGATTATAGGATTTGGAGCTGCCGCCATCGGTTTTATTGAACGCATGATGGGCGCAGGACATGAATTGCATGTTTATGAAAAAAGTCCTGACATATTTGCATCAGGAATTTCAGGAGTCCGGGCCGATGGTAAACTCTTTGTTTCTGCCGAAATGGGAGGCGACATGTTCATAGAGCCGGCGCTGCAAAAGCAACTCGTTGATTTTTACATTTCGCGTACAGGAAACGGATTTTACGAAACCGGTCGTTCATTTCACGAAAGCGGCTATTACAAACAGTTCTACGATAAAGGATTTCAGCCGGTTGCAGCCGATTTTTACCATCTCGGTACCGATCAGTTGCAAATGGTGCTGCAAAATATTTATAATTATTTTATTGAAGACGGTAATGTAAAATTCCATTTCAACAGCAACGTTGAAAGGGTTGAAATTGATGGCGAGGGCGTTATCCTTGACGGGAAGGACCGTTTTGATAAAGCCGTGGTATGCGTTGGCAGAAGCGGACATAAACTCATCAAATCCACCATTGCCAGGTATCCTGACCTTGTCCTTGAAAACACTAAACTTGACTTCGGCATCCGCTTTGAGCTGCCTAATCATATTGTAGAAGATTTGAACCGTGAAATGTATGAATTCAAGGTTCGGTACAGAAGCCGCACCGGCTACATGGTTCGTACTTTCTGCAACAATCCATCAGGCTTTGTGGTGGTTGAAAATTACGGCGATTTTGTAACCGTTAACGGACATGCAAACTCAAAAGAAAAAAGCAAGAATACCAATTTTGCCGTGCTCACAACAGTAGAACTCACCCAACCCTTCAACGATCCAATCGGCTATGGTTCACATATTGCCAAACTCACCAATATTCTTGCAGGACAGGATAAACTGATACTACAAACATACCGCGATTTCAGGAATTCAAAACGCACGAAAAGAATGTATCGCGTATTGCCAACGCTCGACAGTTCTAAATACATAATGGGCGACATTAACCTTGCCTACCCGCGTCGTATCATTGAAAGCATCATCGATTTTCTGGATAACCTCAATACGGTGGTTCCCGGCATTACCAACGATGACAATCTGGTTTATGCTCCCGAAATCAAGTTCTACTCAAACAAACTCAGTAACAGCCTTTTTAATCATATAAAATTTGCAGGTGATTGCTCAGGATATACCCGAAGCTTCATCTACGCAACGGCACATGGATATATGGTTGCCGACGAAATGCTCTGATACTGTAGTAAAAACGCTATTATTTCTCATGTCCGTTTCTTACCCATGACATTTTCTTCATGTCCAAATTTTGCCATTTTTTGGACATGAGCATCTACTCACGTCCGTTTCTTATCCATGACATTTTGTTCATGTCCAATTTTTCCCTATTTTTGGACATGAAAAAACAAATAACTAATAAATCATGGAAAAAAATAAGATTGTACGCGGAGGTTCCGCTGAAATGAAACCCGAATTAAACGTGAAAAAACCATTCAATGAACTGCCGTTTTTGCCACCAAAAGATGTAACACTCGAGACTATTGATATATTGCGTCAGGAAAGCAAAGCGGCTGTAGCACTGGCAGAACTTAAAGGTCTTGCCCGAACCCTGCCTAATCCATCGATATTGCTGAATGCCGTTGTCCTCAAGGAAGCGCGGGCCAGTTCAGAAATTGAAAACGTAATCACAACTCACGACAAGATATATCAGGCACTGGCTGCAAAATCAGCAAAACCGGACGCAGCAACCAAAGAAGTGTTACGTTACCGTGAAGCCCTGTTATCAGGGACAAAACTTGTAAAGCAAAAAGGCTTTTTAAATACCAATGGTATTATTGCCATTCAGCGCGAACTGGAAGAAAATGACGCCGGTCTTCGAAAACTGCCCGGAACAGCACTTGTAAGCGGCTCCAGCAATCAGATTGTCTACACACCACCCGACAATCACAAGGATATTATACGGTTGATGCGCAATCTGGAAGGATATATGAATGAATATGATGAGAACCTGTCGCCCCTGATTAAAATGGCCATTCAACATTATCAGTTCGAAAGCATTCACCCTTTTTACGACGGAAACGGTCGCACAGGACGCATCATCAATGTAATTTATCTCGTATTGAAAGGATTGCTTGATGAGCCCATCCTCTATCTGAGCGCCTACATCATTAAAAACAAAAAAGAATATTACCGTTACTTACAGGAAGTAAGAACTAAAGGAAACTGGCATGCATGGATACTTTATATGCTTAAAGCTGTTGAAGCAACCTCAAGAGAAACAATTGAGCAAATCAATCAGATTCAGGCATTGTTCTTAAAAACACAACATCAGATTCAGAAGAAATTCCCGAAGATGTATTCCAAAGACCTGGTAGAACAACTGTTTATTCAGCCCTATTGCAAAATCGAATTTTTGGTAAATAACATGAAGATGAACAGAAAAACAGCCTCACACTATCTCAAAAGTCTTGAAAAAGAAGGTATTCTGGAATCAGAAGAAAGAGGCAAAGAAACCATCTATATCTATAAAAAATTCTATGACCTTTTGAAAAAAGGTTGATTCAATCATGTCCGTTTCTTACCCATGACTTTTTGTTCATGTCCAAATTTTGCCATTTTTTGGACATGAACGTATTCTCATGTCCGTTTCTTACCCATGAGATTTTCTTCATGTCCTAAATTTGCCATTTTTTGGACATGAGGATATTAACCAAGAACCACAAGTCGAGAAAGATAAATGATTGAATTGTCCGTTTGCTGAATCGTTCAATTTTCAAATTACATCATTGCCGGATTTTTCCGCCAAAGGCGGACAGGCATCTTTCAAATTGACTAATTTTCAAATTAACTTTGTGTTACAAACATTCCTTTTGAAATCGGCTGATAATTAACACTATTCATACCGATATTTTTTGCTATTTTTGCGTTAATAACACTATTATATTATAATGCAGACAACAGAACCATATAAACCTACGAATTTGGTGCGCATTGTAACGGCCACCTCACTTTTCGACGGGCACGACGCGTCCATCAACATCATGCGCCGTATATTCCAGTCATCAGGCGCTGAAGTAATACACCTCGGACATAACCGAACCGTGATTGATATTGTTGATTGCGCAGTTCAGGAAGATGCACAGGCGATTGCTGTCACGTCCTATCAGGGCGGGCACATTGAATTCTACAAATACATGCTCGACCTGCTCAATGAAAAAGGCTGCGGGCATATAAAAATATTCGGTGGCGGCGGTGGCGTTATTCTTCCCGATGAACTTGATGAGCTTCACGCATACGGTATCACACGCTTGTATTCGCCCGACGATGGCCGTACAATGGGTCTTCAGGGAATGATAAATGATGTACTGCAGAAATCGGATTACCCTACCGGAAAAGAGGTTGCTGTTGATTTTGAACTGCTGAAAAAAGGAGACACGAACACACTTGCCCGCTTCATTTCTACTGCAGAGAACAATCCCGAACTCATTAAAGACGCACTTGTAAAGACCGCCCAATTAGCGGACTCATCAAAAATTCCGGTACTCGGTATCACAGGTACGGGCGGAGCCGGTAAATCTTCGCTGGTAGATGAGCTCGTTCGTCGTTTTTTAGATGATATTCCCGATGCAAAAATTGCCATCATCTCGGTTGACCCTTCGAAACGCAAGACCGGCGGCGCATTGCTCGGCGACCGCATTCGTATGAATTCCATCAGTACACCACGCGTGTACATGCGCTCAATGGCAACCAGGCAGTCCAACCTCGCGATGTCTAAATATGTGAAAGACGCACTGAATATTGTGAAATGTGCCGACTTTGGACTTATCATTCTTGAAACTTCCGGTATAGGACAATCGGATACTGAAATCATTGACCACAGCAATCTCGCTATGTATGTGATGACTCCGGATTTTGGCGCAGCCACGCAGCTCGAAAAGATTGACATGCTTGACTTTGCCGACATCATTGCATTAAACAAATTCGATAAACGCGGTGCTCCCGATGCGCTGAATCAGGTTCGCAAGCAGTTCCAGCGAAACCATCTCCTGTGGGAAGCCGCACTCGATACCATGCCGGTATATGGTACCATTGCCTCACAATTCAACGACCCCGGAACGAACAGGCTTTACAAAGCGCTGCTGCTTAAAATAAAAGAAAAAACCGGAGTTGAATTTCCCAGCAAACTGGCTGAAACACATGAGATGTCGGAAAAGATAAACATCATTCCGCCTCAGCGTGTGCGCTACCTTTCGGAAATAACCGAAAGCGTGAGAAGCTACAACCAATGGGCAATACAGCAATCGGAAATTGCACAGAAACTTCAGGGCGTTATTCAAACCATCAGTATGGTGAACGGCAGTAAAGACGCGCATAAAGCTGAAAGCCTGGCCGAACTTGAACGTCAGAAAACAACACTGGAAGAACAGCTTGACAAACATTGTAAAAAAATACTGGAAGGCTGGGAACATCGCAAAGACGCGCTCAAAGCAGATTTCTATTCGTATAAAGTCAGAGATAAGGAAGTAAAAGTAAAGACCTTCACAGAATCCCTGTCACATCTGCGTATTCCGAGAATAAGCATGCCCTCTTATACAGGCTGGGGCGAAATCCTGCGCTGGTGCCTTAAAGAAAATGTGCCGGGCGAATTTCCTTACGCAGCAGGCGTATTCCCGTTCAAACGGGAAGGCGAAGACCCCACGCGTATGTTTGCGGGAGAAGGCGGTCCTGAGCGTACCAACAAGCGCTTTCATTATGTATCGCACGGATTGCCTGCCAAACGGCTTTCTACAGCATTCGACTCCGTTACACTTTACGGCGATGACCCGCATATTCGTCCCGATATTTACGGAAAGATAGGAAATTCGGGCGTTTCAATATGCTGCCTCGACGACGCTAAAAAACTCTATTCAGGATTTGATCTCGCCGACCCCAAAACATCGGTATCCATGACCATCAACGGTCCCGCGCCCATTATGACGGCCTTCTTTATGAATGCCGCCATTGACCAGCAATGCGAGAAATACATCCGTGCAAACGGACTTGAAAAAGAAGTCGATAAAAAGATTGAAGATTTTTATAAAAGCAAAGGCACCCAAAGACCGCGTTATCAAGGCGAACTGCCCGAAGGAAACGACGGACTTGGTCTGATGCTGCTGGGCATCACAGGCGACAAAGTGCTTCCGAAAGATGTTTATGAAAAAATAAAAATTGAAACGCTCTGTTCCGTAAGAGGCACGGTACAAGCAGATATTCTTAAAGAAGACCAGGCACAGAACACCTGCATTTTCTCGACAGATTTTTCACTGAAGCTGATGGGCGACGTACAGGAATTCTTTATTGAAAACCTTATACGCAACTTTTATTCCGTAAGTATTTCGGGATATCACATTGCCGAAGCAGGCGCCAATCCTATATCACAGCTTGCGTTTACCCTTGCCAACGGGTTTACGTATGTTGAGTATTACGCTTCACGCGGAATGGACATCAATAAATTCGCACCCAATCTTTCGTTCTTTTTCTCTAACGGACTTGACCCCGAATTTTCCGTTATCGGCCGTGTGGCAAGGCTCATCTGGGCAAAAGCGATGAAGTTGAAATACAAAGCCAACGACCGTTCGCAGATGCTGAAGTATCACATTCAGACATCAGGACGTTCGCTGCACGCGCAGGAAATAGATTTCAATGATATCCGTACCACGCTGCAGGCACTTTACGCAATCTACGATAACTGCAATTCCCTTCACACGAATGCCTACGACGAAGCCATCACTACGCCTACCGAAGAATCGGTGAGGCGCGCTATGGCTATACAGCTTATCATCAATCATGAGCTAGGTCAGGCAAAAAACCAAAACCCGCTGCAGGGAAGTTTCATCATAGAAGAACTCACCGACCTTGTAGAAGAAGCCGTGATGGCCGAATTTGACAGAATCAACGAACGCGGCGGTGTGCTTGGCGCGATGGAAACAATGTATCAGCGTAATAAAATTCAGGAAGAATCGCTGTATTACGAAATGCTGAAGCACAAAGGCGAACTCCCGATTATGGGCGTAAATACCTTTCTTTCATCAAAAGGCTCACCCACCACACTGCCCGGGGAAGTAATACGCGCTACCGAAGAAGAAAAGCAGTACCAGATAGCCATGATTGCCGAACTCCATAAAACCAATGCTGACGTGGCTCAGCCAATGCTCAGCGAAATGAATGAAGCCATCCTTAAAAATAAAAATGTGTTTGGCCTGCTGATGGAAATTGTAAAATATTGTTCGCTGGGGCAAATTACCGAAACCCTTTTTGATGTAGGCGGACAGTACAGAAGAAACATGTGAGAATGAAGAATGAAGAATGAAAAATGAAAAGCGAAAAGTGAAGAGTTGAAAAATTAAGTCCAAAAAGAAAAATAATCTCAGCATGCTGTAACCAATTTAATTAATAAAAAAGGGAACAAATAAATCTATAAAAGTCATGAATAAAAAGATATTGATTCTTTTTACACTGACAATACTGATGCTGCAGGCATTCGCGCAGCAGAGCAAAAATGATTATTTCGTTGTAGTTCTGAAACACCCGCATAAAAAGCATACGGATACAATCGGTATATTTGGAATTAAAAGAGGAACGCCGGTAAAAATATATCTGAATGATGGCAGTAAGCATGAAGGAAGATTAATCGCGTTTACAACAGATTCGCTGACCGTTGATTCGTTCTCCTGCACTATTCATGCAGTCAGGATGATATCGACCTTCACGAAAACAAAAAGAATCATTTTTTATTCCGGACTCGGGTTGAGTCTTGCGGGTGTTGCACTTGCCGGCTCTACGCTAGTTACCGGACCATTTCTGGCAATCCCTGTTTTGATGGTTGCCGATGGCGCCATCGCAATGAGAATCGGGGCAGGAAAACGATTGCCCATAGACAATAATTTCTTTTTGTCCGACCGCAGAACAATTGATGAACTAAAAAAAGAATTGTCGGAAAAACGTACGCTTCCGTTCACAAAAACAACGGCGAAAGAACTCCGCGAAAAGAAAATACAGATTGAAGAACAGGCTGAGATGAGGGCTGATTCCATCGCATTCAGCCATTACCGTAGCTTTCCGGGAAAAAAGAATTTGCCGGTAGCGGTATTGAAAAAAGAACTGGATTCCGTTTCCGTTTCCCTGCTCGATCATAACCGCAATAACCTGCTGCGCGGATTGCGCCGCATGGACGAATATAAATTTCCGTGGTACGCGGGCATTTCGGTTTTCGATTACATAAGTAACCAGGCCACGCTTACGATTGGTTACCGCTTTAACCGATATATCGGGCTGGAGGTTTCTCCCGGAATCTATTATCCCACATCATGGAAAGTTGCTCCTGAGGCAACGTACGTTGAACGCACACCGGGTTTGAGCTATGACCGCAGAATAATGAATGGCTGGCAAATAAATGCTGCAATAAAAGTTTACCCTTTTAAGCACAAGCCCAACAGGTATATTTCCCTCAAAGGTTTTTACAGAGATTTGTATTACAAGAACCGGAATGTGGCGGTTCAACTCAGAGGTTACCATGATGAAGGTTATTTATTTGCAATGCAAAATGAAACCGGCTACACTTATGGGTTTGCGCTCCTTTACGGATGGCAGCGCACCATTTTCAGGCACATTGGTCTTGATTACTATTTCGGCCTCGGCGCCTTTTACAGAAGTGGCAAGATTACAGAGTTGAGCGGCGGAGATCACCGTTCAGACAGCTACTTCGGAATAGCCACTGCATATCCGCGAACCTATACACAGTCAGCATGGTTCCCGTCTTTGCAGGGTGGAATCCGCATCGGTTACCGCTGGAGCTTACGCAGATAAACATCATTAAAATTATTTCGCTCCGGCTAAAAATAATCTGTATTTTTATTTTCTTAATCAGACACTATTTTTTACAGCTATGACAAGTAATATTTTCTCAAAGATTCTGGTGATTTATCCGATGGAGCATTCTACCAAAATCGCTCTGTATAAGAATATCACGCTCATCTTTCTTAAAAACATCAAGCACAAAAAAGAGGAATTGAAAAATTTCAACATGGTGGTTGATCAGGAAGAATACCGAGCCGAAGCCATCATCCGGGAGTTGTACGAAAATGATATCGACCTTAACGGAATCGATTTAGTGATAGCACGCGGCGGACTTACCAAAGCGGTAAATTCCGGAGTGTATCTGGTAAACGAAACCATGAAGGAAGACCTCCGCGCAGGTGTTCAGGGAATGCATGCGGTGAATCTGGGCGGTTTGCTTGCCGACAGGGTTCTCAAAGTATTACCCAACGCCAAAGCCTGCATTGCCGATCCGGCAGTAGTAGATGAGCTGGACGACGTTGCCCGCATTACAGGTCATCCGATGTTCCAACGGAAATCTATATTTCATGCGCTCAATCAAAAATACATGGCAAGACGCTATGCCCGTTCCATCAATACGCCATACGAAAGTCTGTCGTTGATTGTTGCTCACATGGGCGGTGGAGGCATTTCCGTGGGTGCACACAAAAACGGTTTTGTGGTGGACGTAAATCAGGCCTTCGACGGCGACGGTCCCTTTGCCATAACACGTACCGGTACACTGCCCAACGGCGATCTGGTGAGGCTTTGCTTCAGCGGAAAATATACCGAACAGGAAATCATGAAAATGATAACTTCCGAAGGCGGATTGTACGCTTATCTGGGCACTGACAACATTGACGAACTGGAAAAAAAGATAAGCGGAAATGATGACCACGCGCGTTTTATTGCATACGCCATGGCTTATCAGGTGGCACGCGAGATAGGCGCCATGTGTACCGTATTCGAAGAAAAAATAGATGCGATTATTCTTTCGGGAGAATTGTTTCACTGTACCTATTTCACCGAATGCCTCACCAAAAGAGTTGAGAAGATTGCACACATTGCTTTATTTGCAACGGTGAACGATATGGATGCCCTGGTAAGCAACGCGGTGATGTTACTCAATGGTGAGACCGAAGCCATGGAATACCTTTGATAATTAACAATTAAAAATTAAAAATATTCCATTTCAAACTTTAAATAAAAAAGCCCCGACGATGCCGGGGCTTTTTGTTGTATCACAAGATAAATGCGTTATTCGGCAATCACTTCAAATTTGATATCCACTTTAACTTCTTTGTGGAGATTCACTTTTGCAGCGTAGGTACCTAATTCTTTTACTGATTCGCCGTCAACGAGAATACGTTTGCGGTCGATATCGTAACCGAACTGTCCTTTTATTGCTTCTGCAATCTGGATAGCATTTACGGAGCCGAAAATTTTACCTGATGTACCGGCTTTTGCACCGATTTTAACGGTAATATTTTCGAGTGCTTTAGCCAGAGTTTCGGCTTCTTTCTTAATTTTTTCTTCCTTGAACGACCTCTGTTTCACCATTTCCTGATGATTTTTGAGGTTTGATTCGGTAAGAATAATAGCGTATCCCTGAGGAATAAGGAAATTGCGGCCGTAACCGTTCTTTACTTTCACTATATCGTTGGCGTATCCTAATTTAGGAACATCCTGTTTCAGTATCACTTTCATGGTTATTCCTCCTGTTATTTTAATAAATCACCTACGTACGGCATCAGGGCAAGATGGCGGGCGCGTTTAATCGCCTGAGCCAGTTTCCGCTGAAATTTCAGCGAAGTACCTGTAATTCTGCGGGGCAGAATTTTACCTTGTTCATTTACAAATTTCAGAAGAAAATCGGCGTCTTTGTAGTCGATGTATTTAATACCGAGTTTTTTGAAACGGCAGTACTTCTTCTTTTTAACATCTACCGTAATCGGGGTCAGATATCTGATTTCGCTTTCGCCTGGTTGTGCTGACATTGTTTACTGAGTTTTAAAGATTAAACATTAAGCCTGGGCTTTTTCCTTTTTGGCTCTTTCTGCGTGCTTCTTATCGTTAAAGATGATTGCGTGCTTTTCGCTTGCAATCGTCAGGAAACGAATGATGCGCTCATCACGTTTGAAGGCAACTTCGAGGTCGGCGATAACGGCACCCTCTACCTTAAACTCAATGAGGTAGTAAAAACCGGTTGATTTTTTCTGTATGGGATAAGCGAGCTTACGCAGTCCCCAATTGTCTTCATAGACAATCTCGGCTCCTTTTTCCTTGAGGAAATCCAGGAATTTTTTTACCGCTTCCTTTACCTGGTCTTCAGATAAAACGGGAGTCATGATGAAAACGGTTTCGTAATGGTTGATCATTTACTCAACGATTAATTTGGTTAATAATTAATGAATTAATAATATAAAAATTGGAGTGCAAAGGTAATAACATTTTTGAAATCAGCAAAATTACCTAATCTTTATTTTCGCAAATTTATGTGTTCTATGTACCATATTTGAATTAATTTTGCCCTTTTGCATCCATACGAACGTAAAATACATCAATATATGCCCAGCATTTTTAAATCTTTATTCGGATCCAAATCCGACCGCGACATTAAAGCCATCATGCCATTAGTCAGCAAGATACATCAGGCTTATGAGTTCATTAAAACACTTACAAACGACGAACTCAGAGCAAAAACAACTGAATTTCGTGAGCTGATAGCTGAAGGAACATCACACTTCGAGAATGAGATTGCCTCTCTGAAAAACGCCATCGATAACGACGACAGCATCGATATTGAAGAAAAAGAGAAACTTTACGGTCAGATTGATGACCTGGAGAAAAAATCATACGAAAAGACGCAGGAAATACTCAACGACATTCTGCCTGAGGCTTTTGCAGTAATGAAAGAGACGGCGCGCCGCTTTAAAGAGAACGAGAAGGTGGAAGTTACCGCCACCCAGTTTGACCGCGACCTGGCTGCCCGTTATGCCCATGTGAACATCACAGGCGACAAAGCCGTATATGATAATGCATGGATGGCCGGCGGAAACCTTATCAAATGGGATATGGTGCATTACGACGTTCAGCTTATCGGTGGTATCGTGCTGCATCAGGGAAAAATTTCTGAAATGGCTACCGGTGAAGGAAAAACACTGGTTGCAACGCTTCCGGTTTATCTCAATGCCCTTCCGGGGAAAGGCGTTCATCTGGTTACCGTAAATGATTATCTGGCAAAACGCGACTCGGAATGGATGGGCGTACTTTACCAGTTCCATGGATTGTCTGTCGACTGTATCGACCGTCACGAACCCAACTCCGACGAACGCCGGAAAGCCTATCTGGCAGATATTTCGTTTGGCACGAACAACGAATTTGGTTTCGACTACCTCAGAGATAACATGTCGCGCTCTCCCGAAGAACTGGTACAGCGTCCGCATAACTTCTCTATTGTGGATGAGGTTGACTCCGTTCTTGTTGACGATGCACGTACACCGCTCATCATCTCCGGACCGACACCCAAAGGCGAAAATCAGGAGTTTGAACAGCTCAAGCCGCTTATCCAGAAATTATACAATGCCCAGCGTAATCTGGTGACCAATATTCTGGCGGAAGCTAAAAAATTATTATCCGATACGTCCAATCCCGACAATGAAAAAGAAGGCGGCAAATTACTGGTTCGCGCTTTTCACGGATTACCCAAGAATAAAGCACTTATCAAGTTCCTTTCCGAATCGGGTATGAAAGCCCTGCTCACCAAGACAGAGAATTTCTACATGGCAGAGCAGAATAAACACATGCACATTATTGACGATGACCTGTTCTTCGTAATTGATGAGAAACAAAATACCATTGACCTTACGGAAAAAGGAATTGACCTCATCAATGCCGATGTAAAAGACACCAAATTCTTCCAGTTGCCCGATATCGGTCTGGAAATTTCGGAGATGGAGCGCACCGGATTATCCGAAGCAGAAAAGATTCTGAAGAAAAGTGAGCTGCTGCAGGATTATGAAGTGAAATCAGACCGGGTTCACAGTATCAATCAGCTTCTGAAAGCTTATGCCCTGTTCGAAATAGACGTGGAATACGTTATCATCGACAATAAAATTAAAATCGTTGATGAACAAACAGGTCGTATATTAGACGGCAGGCGCTATTCCGACGGTCTGCATCAGGCAATCGAAGCAAAAGAAAATGTAAAAATTGAAGCTGCCACCCAGACCTACGCCACAATTACACTTCAGAACTACTTCCGAATGTACAAGAAGCTGTCGGGTATGACCGGTACTGCAGAGACGGAAGCCGGTGAGCTGTGGGACATCTACAAACTGGATGTGGTGGTCATCCCTACCAATCGCAAGGTTATCCGTAAGGATATGGAAGATTTGGTGTATAAGACCAAGCGCGAAAAATACAATGCTGTTATTGACGAAATCACCAAACTTGTTGAAGCAGGAAGGCCGGTGCTGGTAGGGACTACCAGTGTTGAAATTTCGGAATTGCTGAGCAAGATGCTGAAATTACGCAAAATCAGGCACAATGTGCTGAACGCAAAACTGCATCAGAAAGAAGCCGACATCGTGCTCGAAGCCGGTACTGCGGGTACGGTTACCATTGCTACCAACATGGCAGGTCGTGGTACCGACATCAAGCTGGGACCGGGCGTGAAAGAAGCCGGTGGTCTGGCCATTATAGGTACCGAACGTCATGAATCGCGCCGTGTTGACCGTCAGTTGCGCGGACGTGCAGGTCGTCAGGGCGACCCCGGTACTTCGGCATTCTTTGTATCACTCGACGATGACCTGATGCGTCTGTTCGGCTCCGGCCGTATCGCCAGCATTATGGACCGCCTCGGACTTAAAGACGGCGAAGTGATTCAGCATTCCATGATTACCAAATCTATTGAACGCGCCCAGAAAAAGGTGGAAGAAAATAACTTCGGCATTCGTAAACGTTTGCTGGAATATGACGACGTGATGAACTCTCAGCGCGACGTTATTTATTCCAAACGCCGTCATGCGCTGTATGGCGACCGTCTGGCCATTGATATTGCCAATATGTTCTTTGATGTTTGCGAACTTATTGTTGCCGACTTTCAGGAAAACCGCAGCTACGAAGGTTTCAAAATGGAAGTATTGCGTAACTTCGGTATGGATGCACCCATTGGGGAAAAAGAATTCTTCTCGGCGAACGCCCGTGAACTTTCCGAAAAACTGTATACGGAAGTATTTTCTCAGTACAAGAAAAAAGGTGAGATTATTGCCGAGCGCTCCTTCCCTATTATTAAAGGTGTATATGAGAACAATGCACGCAATTATGAGAACATTGCAATTCCCATTACCGATGGTGCGAAAACACTGCAGACTATAGCGAACCTGAAGCGCGCATACGACAGTAAAGGAAAAGAAGTGATACTGGCTGCAGAAAAGAGCATTACCCTCGCGCTGATTGACGATGCATGGAAAGACCACCTCCGCGAGCTTGACGACCTGAAACAATCGGTACAGAATGCCACCTACGAACAGAAAGACCCGCTGTTGATTTACAAATTCGAGTCGTTCCAGCTGTTCAAAAGCATGCTGCAGAAAATCAACAAAGAAATTGTTTCGTTCCTGTTCAAAGGCAACCTGCCGTTTCTTGAAACCGACGAACTTCAAATTGCCAGCCGCACCCGTACCGACCTGAGCAAGCTCAAGACCACCCGCGACGACGGCATGGCACAAGCCAAGGCACAGCGCACTTCGGAAGAAGAAAAAGTGCAGCCGATAAAGGTGGAGAAAAAAGTGAACCGCAACGACCTGTGTCCATGCGGCAGTGGTAAAAAATATAAAAATTGTCACGGTCTTTCAGCTTAAAACAAACAGCATGATTATTATTACCGGAGCAGCCGGATTTATTGGCAGTTGCCTTGTATCAAAACTCAATAATAAAGGCATCAAAGACATTGTTGTTGTTGATGATTTCAGCAACGGTCAGAAAAATATGAACTTTTTGCAAAAGGCGTATATCAGCAGAGTTGAACGCCTGGAGTTTCCACAGTGGCTGACCGAAAATCATGAAGAAGTTGATTTTGTTTTTCATCTCGGCGCACGCACCGATACCACGGAATTCAATCACGAAGTATTTGATTTGCTGAATCTGAATTACAGTAAGAAAATATGGGCGCTTTGTGCAGAATACAATCTGCCTATGCTGTATGCATCGTCTGCCGCCACCTACGGAATGGGCGAAAACGGTTATGACGACGACGAAAGTCTGATACATTTGCTCAAGCCTCTGAACCCTTACGGTGAATCAAAAAATGATTTTGATAAATGGGTGCTGGCACAGGAACAAAAACCGCCTTTCTGGGCAGGTTTGAAATTCTTCAATGTTTATGGTCCGAACGAATATCACAAAGGACGCATGGCATCGGTGATTTTCCACACCTTCAAACAAATTCATGAAACAGGCAGCATGAAACTGTTCCGCTCGCATAACGCAGATTATGGCGACGGCAAGCAGATGCGCGATTTCATTTACGTGAAAGATGTGGTGAATATCTGTCTGTTCTTTTATCTGAAACGAAATCACTGCGGTATTTATAATGTTGGAACCGGCGAGGCCCGCACCTTTCTCGATCTGGCCACAAACACCTTCCTTTCACTACGGATGGAACCCAACATTTCCTTTGTTGATACCCCCGAAGACATCCGCGAAAAATACCAGTACTTTACCGAAGCGAAGATGGCAAAACTGCGTGCCGCCGGCTACGATATGCCCTTCTATTCATTGGAAGAAGGAATTGAAGACTACGTTCAGGGATATCTGAGCAGCGGAACATACTACTAGTCATGCAAATCAAGGATTGAATTTTCTCTGTGCAACTCCGTGACAGGTCTTTAAAAGTTTCACAGAGGTGCACAGAGTGCCACAGAGAACCACAGAGTTATTTGCGCAAGCCGTGCGGTTTTTCCACAAGCTCGTGCTGCTTTTCCTCAAGCCCGTTCGTCTTTTCCTCAAACCCGTGCGTCTTTTTCACAAGCTCGTGCGTCTTTTACATAAGCCCATGCGTCTTTTACTCAAGCTCGTGCGTCTTTTACATAAGCCCGTGCGTCTTTTACATAAGCTCGTGCGTCTTTCATACAAGCTCGTGCGTCTTTTCCTCAAGCCCGTGCGTCTTTTCCTCAAGCCCGTGCAGCTTTCTTACAAGCCCGTGCAGCTTTTTTACACGCCTGTGGGTGTCGTATACTATAACCTGGCATTCGGCTAATGCGGCGCAGGCAAGCACGTCACACTAAGAAACATCATCCGTGCGCCGCCGGGTTGTATGCAATTACCAGTATGATGCCGAGACTCTTCTTTAGGTTTCATACTTCGGGATACCCAAAGTCTAAAATGCATCAGAGGCTGGTTGTCACAAATAGTAATGACCACCAACCCCTGATAACTAATCTCTGGTACCCAACAACCAACTCCTAGTTCACTACAAACTTCAGCGTATGTATTCCATCATTAGATTTCAGTGACAGATAATATACACCTGAGGTCAGGTTGCCGAGGTCAAGCTGCATGCCGGTGAAAACGGTGGCTGTCCGGCTGTAAACCCGTTCGCCAAGCACATTATATACTTCAATGCTGCCGTTGGTAGCTTTCGATGATAGCAGGTTGAACATTCCATTGTTCGGATTCGGATAAATGCTCAGACCATCCGCTTCGGTATTCTGATGAATGCCTGCTGTTGCAGGTTTATCAAAATGAAGCATGAAACGATTTTCGTCATCGCCCGGAGCAGCATAAAATTCATACGTGCGGCTGTCGGCCAAATTGGTAACAACACCCGTTTTCAGGTCTTCCAGATAGATTTGAGTGCTCTGGTTCAGCTGCTCAAATTCGGATGCCGTTATGGTAAACAAGCCCGTTCCGGATGCCATGAAGGCAACAGGTACCGTCGGGTTATTCTGAACATCGGGCAGCGTATTAATCGCATATTCCACGTTATCCTGACCTTTCGACCACAACTGGCTTTTTCCCGGAACAACAATTTTATATGCATCGAAATCACCGTCGAAAGCAGCTGTTGACTGAGGTTCGATGCGCACAATCATGTCATCATTCATCAGACCGTCGTGAATGGTCAGCCTGATAAAATCAGCCTGAATCGCACTCTTGAAGAAGGTACTGTCTTTATGAACCCTTGCATGGTTATTCACCGAGAGTAAGCCGGGGTTGGTATTGCAGGTTACATAGAAGCCCTGACCTTCGGCAATATAATTTATTCCGCCATTGGTTCCAAAAGGATAATTATACGTAGCGTAGGTTCCGTAAGTCTGGTTGTAAATATAAATGGCACCGTCAACATTCGACTTTGTCCAACCAAGATTATCATCCCAGTCAATGGCACTCGGATAAGGATTACCTATCAGATTCCATCCCCGCTGTCCGGTTGATGGTAAGCTGTTGCGGGTCAGATTAAAGGTTTTGGTGCCCGTGTTTGGCTTTCCTACGTATGTGTACACTTTGGTAAGTGAGCTCTTGAGGGCATACCCGTTCATCACTGCCAGAGGTGTTGAAAGTGTGGTGATATTCTGCCATGCGTACGTAGGCTCGAGCCATTTTTTAATGTACTGACCACTGAATATCACTGCTGTGGCCGACGCTACAGGACTTGAAATATAATGCCAGTAATTGGCCGTGATGTAGCGTTCTATTTTAGCAGTTCCCGGTCCACCAATTGTTCCGTTATCAATAAAAGAAGCAGTCCCAACCGCTGAAGATTTCAGTATCAGGCACTGGGCTCCGTTTAATGTTGTATTACCATAAGCCGTAAGTGATTTATGCGGCATAATGGTAAGTGTGGCACCGCTGGCGATGCTCAGTTGATTGCATTTCGCGGCGTTCGAAATAACGGGCTGGTTCAGCGTACCCGAAGGAATGATAACGTCTGTTGCCTGAATGGGTACGTTATTGCCCGACCAGTTGCCGGGTGTATTCCAGTCGGTACTTACAAGACCTGTCCATGTGGCACCGCAAACCAGAATGGTGACTGTAACAGTGGCTGTATCTGTACACCCCAGCGAATTACCGGTAACCGTATACGTTGTAGTTACCGAAGGGCTTGCCGACGGGTTATAGATACCGGCATTATTCAGACCTGTTGAAGGAGTCCAGGAATATGAGTTGGCACCACCTGCCGTTAATTGTGCTGACAGGCCGGAGCAAACCGTTGCCGGGCTTGGATTGCTTGAAACAGTGACAACAGGTATCGGATTAACCGTTACGGTAATGGTTGACTGAGCAGTGCAGCCAAGGCTGGTTCCTGTTACACTATAAACGGTAGTACTTGTAGGTGATGCAACGGGATTGTAGATACCTGCATCATCGAGTCCTGTGGCAGGCAACCATGAAAAACTGGTTGCACCTCCTGCAGTAAGCTGTGCAGAGCCACCCGTGCAGAATGTTGCAGGACTGGGGTTACTGTTGATACTTACGTTGGGTATCGGGTTCACTGTAACGGTAACACTCGCTGCAGCAGTACAACCGGTGAGTGTTCCGGTAACCGTGTAAACAGTTGTATTCGCCGGAGTGGCCGTTGGGTTGTATAGATTTTCATCATTAAGTCCTGTTGCAGGCGACCATAAATACATAGTAGCGCCGCTTGCAGTTAACTGAGCTGAACCGCCGGCACAAATTGTTGCAGGTGACGGGTTGGTTGTAATACTCATTGAAGGAAGCGGGTTTACAGTTACGGGCAAATCGGTTGTAACCGTTCCGCAGGTGTTGGTGGCGGTTGCCCTGACGGTAAAGTTATTGCTTGCTGCGATCACAACACCTGTGACAGGGTCTATGCTTTCTGAACCGGCCACAATGCTGTATGAAATGGACGTTGCATAAGCCGAAGTTGCAGTATAGGTACTTCCCTGTCCGGCACACAATGTGGTTGCACCTGCTGTAAATACAGGTGTTGAAGGTGCATAGAACGTAGTATCATAAATAATGTTAGAATTACCGCTCAGGGGTGAACCCGAACATTGTCCATAAGCTCTAACCCTGTATTGATAGGCAGTTCCCGTTGTAAGTCCGGAAACAGGATAGGTAAGAACATTCGTCACGTTCAGGTTATTGTATCCGGTAACGAAGGTGCTGAAGTTATCTTTTGACACATCCAGGAAATAACCGGCTGCATTGGTAACTGTATTCCAGTTCGCAGTAAAGCCGGTGCACCCGTTATTTGTTGCTGCCGTTGCAACGGGAGGTGCTACAGAAAGATTCGTGATGGTGAGTGTAGGTGTGCCGTTAGTGTATGGGAAGCCGTTCACCTGAATATAATAAGTTGTACCTGCATTCAGGGTAACCGCACTGATTACACTTGAATACAGCGGACCGCTATCATCGTCGCTGGCAACTTCCGAATAAGTTGCAAAATTATTTACGTTGCCGGCGGTATAAATAGCAAGCTGCGTATCAAAACCTGTAGATGCCACCTGATAACAGGATGTAGCCGCAGGTGTGAAAACAAACCACTGTGAGTTTGTCGGAGGTTCACCATACGTATACCAGTTATAACCGGTAGGTTCTCCAAGCTGCATTCCATAATTATTGTTTGCATTACCGGTGGTACTTCCAACAATTGCCGTGATAGCTCCCGATACGTTATCGTTTCCGGAAGGTGTATAGGCACTCGATGTACAGATGGTGAAATCGCCGGCGGTTCCTCCGGCGGCAACTCTGATTTTATAAACTGTTGAAGCCGCCAATCCGGTAATATTTAATTTTTCGGTTGCGCCGTTTCCTGTGAAATCATAACATATAACACTCGCGCCGGGGCAGGTGGCATTTGTTCTAAGATTTAACACAGGGTCAAATCCGGCAGCTCCGTTAACTACAATGCGCATGGTGCCATTGGCGGGCGATGTGAATGAATACCATACATCTTTTGCAGTTGAGCTGCACGATGTGAGACCACCTTCATTGGTTGCACTGGCTGTAGTTCCTGCAATGGGAGAGGTACAATCTGAAGTTATTGTCAGGGTAGTGGCCGCGCTGCATGCATCATTCGAGGGCGGCGGTCCGGTGCGACCGGTCATCTGTGTGCCGTTAAGCAGTGCCGTTGTTCCAGAACCGAAAACAATCTGATGATTGGTGGTGTTGATGGATGCTCCGCTTATGCTTGCCCATGCCGAACCGTTCCAGTTCATGGGAATCAGGTCGGCTTCAGTACTGACAACGTCTGCCGTTTTATATTGCAGGTAACCCGAATAGTTATAGGCAGAACTTGAATTATCCGTAAAGTAGAAATGGCGGTGGAGGTAGCTTAATCCGATTCCACCGGTATTATAATTTGAAGGATCGCCGTTCACCAGGCGCACACCAATGGTGCGTGCAGCTGCATTGCTTGAAAAATAAAGCTGAACGGGAGAATATTCTGCAGTACCTGTTGCATCACCGACAGGGAAATCATAATAGCTGTAGCCTGTTGTAGAAACAAGTCTCTTGAATTGTCCGGTACCATCTGCTGCAAACATATTAGTTGCCGAAAGAGTGCTTCCACCAATGGATGCACCGGCATTATTCCACGTAAAATCATTGGATCCAAGAACAACGCGGCCATTTGTCATCGTCAGAGCTCCTGCCAGAGTAAGGCTGGTTCCCATCGTTATTACAGGATTCGTATTGTTTATCCTGAGGTCTCCTGAAAGGGTGTAGGTTCCTGTACCGCCGATAGTTTGTGTAGCAGACGTAGCTGTTGAACTGCCTTTCGAAAAACCAAGCTCTGTACTTGCCGCAATAGTAAGAGTTCCGTTGTTGGTCAAGTTCCCTCCGGCATATAAATCAGAACCTGAATAAGAACCTCCGATAGTTGCCAGTGTGCTATTGGCATTGATTGTTAATGCTCCACCAATTATCATTGGATGTGAAGTCATGTAATTGCTGACGGTAGTTGCTCTGCTGGCTCCGGTTCCTCCGTTCACAGTTACATTGCCTAAGGTCAGATAACCACTGCTACCGCAATCAACCACAAAACCATAAGTTGCAGTTGAAGCGTTGGTGCAGGAGGCTCCTCCGAAAACCATTGTGTTGCCGGTCCATGATGAAGCTGAACCTGTGCTGAATTCAAAAGCAGTTCCATATCCGTAATTGTAGGTGCCATTAGTGCTTGGTGTTGCGAAATGCGGGTCAATAAATGTAATCGTCCCACCCGAAACAGCAATAGTAACAGAACTGCCCATACTAAACAATGATACCGTCTCGTCAACACTTCCCGCGGTTGTTCCGTCGTTACCGTCAATATTAATTGAACCACCTGTCATCTTGAAATTGGCATTATAACCACTTCCGACAACATTCACATAACCGTTAACATTGATAACACCGGTGCCGGAAAGGTCCAGTGCCCCGAGAATATCAAACTTTCTGTTGCCGCCACAAGATGGACCTATATTCAACGTATTGGCTGACATAGTGAGTTTGTGCGTAGTGCCACTGCCATTACTAATCGTGAGATTATTGCAGGCAGGTGTACCCGTAGTGGTTCCGTCAATTATAACGGCATGGTCAATAAATACATCATCTGCAGAACCGGGAACAGAATTCCCTACCCAGGTTGCAGGCGTGCTCCAGTTTCCGGCTGCGTTGGAATGAATGATACTGGTCATGCTGGCTCCGCTGGTGCCTATATAAAGATTCAGGGTAGTACCCGAGCTCGGAGTCGGGATGGCTGTTCTGGTAACTTCAGGATCGGATGTTGAGCCACCTGTAGTTCCATGTGTTCCGGGCGCTGCTGTGGATGTACTTACGATGCGTAAATCTGAAACGGTGCCGCCGCTGGGTACAGTAAATGTGTTGGAACTCTGCCTCAACCTGACTGACAAATTAACCGTGCACCCGTAAGGATTGGTTGATGGAATAGTAAGCCCCCACACCCTGTTTGAACGAACAGTCACATTTACACCGGCATCGGTAAATGGTCCAATGGCTGTAATGCCGCCGGCATCGGTATGTGTAATTGCAATGTATCCTGCAGTGACAGTACCGCCACTGGCCTTCCATACCCAGAACGAACGGAGGTCGCCGGCAGCTGTTCCCATCGGAAACTCCGGATAGGTTTGCTTTGAAGTTGCAAGCCCGGAAGGATAAGCCGTTTGCATGAACCACCGCTTAAACGTACCATTGGCAAGTACCGGATTGTATGAACCTGAGTAGGTAAGTGTTGCAGTAGCATTATTTCCAAGAGTAAGGGTTCTCGTGTTTAAATCTATCACGCCTTTGTTCATCGTAAGTGTTGAAGCCACTGTGATATCCTGATCACCGAAAGTCAGTACGTTGTCACGATAAATAGAAAAATTGCTCAGCATAGCCGGACTTGAAGTGAACGTGCCGTTGGGTAAAGCAAATGCATTACCGCCGGTATAATATGTAGTTCCGAAAACAAGGCTTGAGCTCACCGTAGTAGTAAGTGTACCGCTCGTGCGGGAGATAGGTGTATTTCCCGTACTAAACGTGATTGTATTGGCACCAACTGTCAGAGCCCCGCTGGTAAGTTTAAGAGTATTCCCATCCATGGTCGGACTGAACGATGTAGCCATTGTTACGCCAGCCGCATTCGCAATTTCTACTGTTGCAAATGAGGTTGAGGTTGACCATTCAGCGCCGGTAGTCTGTGCTGATGTTGCCGTATATTTAAGGGTAGTACCGGAAATATTGGGCTGAACCGATGCGCCTGAACCTAATGCAAATGTCGGTGGGGTGGTTGTACCTGCCATTTCCATAGTTCCGTTAGTGGCAATTGAAACTGTTGAATATGAGGAAGCCGTTTTCACTCCGGTTCCTGAAAGTTTAAGGTAATAGTAACCCAAACCCAGGATTGTCTGCGCACCGCTCCTGTTGTACTCAAAAACACTCACTGCAGTTCCCGGTGTGAGTGTGCCACTGAATGTGGGCGACTGCGATGAAAGTGTAAGTATATGTGCCATGCCACTCATATCAAGGGTGCCGGAACCTGCAAGACCAACACTTGATGCGCCGCTATTGGTAATATTCACCGTACGCGCACTTCCCGTACCCCACTTAAGGTTACAGCTTGAACCGACCGTAAGGTCACCGGTAATGGTTGTCGGAGTTCCTGTGAGCGTGGAGTAATAATAGCTGTTGGCAATAGTTAGATTATTATAGGAAAAACCTGTAAGAGTTGGCACTAATTGGTTCATACCCCCATTGAATTTAATGGTATTCCCCGTCATTACCCATGAGCTCACGTTGGTCGCTGTTAGGCTGAAGGTGTTTGCAATACCTATTATAGATGATGGAAACGTAATTACTCCGCTCCCACCCCTGTTGCCACTTATGGTTAAACTATTATAATCGTATGCCGAAGAGCCTGTTGGTATTGCAACCACAGCCTGGCTTCCGGTTCCGTTATAATCAATTACATTGGAACTGTTCATCGCATAATAATAGCCACTGCTAAAGGTGGCTGATAGTGTCAGTGTATTTGCAATACCTACAGTACCTGTACCAAAAGTTATTGTGCTGTAGCTTCTAGCGCCGGAGGTTGTAAGGTTATAATACGTGAAGGCAGGTATCGTCTGCGAGCTGGTTGAGTTAAACTCAAAAGTACTGCCGGTAATTGTATGCCCGGTACCGGTTCCCGGTGTGAACGTACCGGTAACAATTATGGAGCCCGAAGACGGGAGGATTTTTGCGTAGTTGTCAAAAGTAAGGCTGGTGTAAGTGGCAGCCATCACAGCTTGATTCGCGGAACCTTTCGAATATTTAAATTCCGTACTTGTTGCACCCATGCTCAGTGTTCCGCCATTATTCACGGCATCTCCCTTAACGGTAAATGTCGAATTGTTACCAATTGTAAGAGTACTGCCACTTTGCAATGTCAGCCCTCCGTTCACTACCAGAGTCAACCATGTCGGCACAGTAACAGCTGCATTAATTACCAGACTGGCCGGCAATGCAGATGAAGATGTCCATTCATTGGTTGATGCAGGTGTTGGTATTGTGACAGTAGATGCATATTCAAGGCTGGCACTAGGGCCGTAGGTAAGTGTATTTAAATTGTAATAAAATGTAGCAGTACCTGCCATAATTAAGCTGGTATTTATCGTTGTGTTCAGATTCAGTTTTTTCTGTCCCGAACCGCTGAGCCTTACTGTTGAATATGGGTACGTACTGCTGCCGGGTGCTGATGTTCCGCCGTTGGTAACTGCAAGGAATGTCTGGGCGCCAGCAGCTCCATATTCAACCACGCCCGAAAAGTCATAAGGCGTTGATGCCGAAAAAGCAATGGTTGGAGAAAGCCCAAGCAGCAACAGTGTTCCTCCTGCACTAACAGTTAGCTTACCTGCTGCAGAGCCTGTTGTTTTACTCATCACAGCTGACGCCCCCGAACCGGTGGCAGAAGATTTTAGTGTGGCTCCATTACTGATAGTCACATTACAGCTTGCATATGCGCTCTGATTGATGAAAAGACCGTTGGTACCCATGTCTACAATACCAGATGTAACAGTTACCACACCGGCCTGAATAGCGGTTTGCAGTGTGCCGGTATTGGCAGCAGTAAGACTGAAATCGAGAGTCCAGCCAGAAGAAGTTCCGCTACCTATTCCCCATTCACCGGTAGTGGTAATAGTGCGGGTTGAACCGACAAAAGATATTTTTCCTGTGCCTGTAATAATTGTATTATTTGCTGGTGAAGTTGAATTTGACTGTCCACTATAAAAGGTTCCATCGGTAGTTCCGGTAACGACTGTTCCGGAATAATTTCTGAGTTTTCCGCTTACAGACAATGTGTACGTGCTTAATGCCAGCACACCGGTTGCATTGAAATGGAGGTCGTTGCAAACAGCGCCAGCAGCGCCAATAGTAACTGTATGCCCGGCCTGTATATATACATTGTTGGCAGCAGTGGGAGCCGTAGTGGCAGTAGACCAGGTATTTGCCGCAGTTCTTTTTTCCCATGTGCCGGCAGTAGCCCAGGTGCCTGAAGCTTTAGAGCGATAGTCTCCAACTGTAGCAGTCTGCGAATATGCATTCAGGGTAACAATAACAAGCACTAACATCGTTAAGGCAGTTATCAATGCCCTGAAACTTTTCTGTTTGAAAGTAATACGTGATCTCATAGGTTATGTTTGTTTGGTTTTATATAATTGATTCAAGCGCCATCAAAAAAATAGTATTCAAACAATACAGCATGAGAAAAAATATAATATTCCCATACCATGCTCAACTAATTCATGAACTCGTGTCCCAACCTAAAATGTGCTTCCAAACTTTGCATGATGTGCAGGATTGCACCCTCACGCCTCCCCTTAAAATTGAAAAAATCAGAAATGAATTCTATAGCAAATATATTAAAAGCAAGTTAAAATACAAAGTCCGGGATGTTAATTATTTGATAATACAAGCGTTAAAAGACCTGTTTATCACTTATCCTCAATACATATATTTAACAATGGTTATTTATGCATTCTTAGAAAGACTTGGTGTTGAAACACTATTTATAGAATATAATTATAAATGCACATTGTTTAGATAAAGACAATAATATTTTTCATTAATTATCGACAATCAACCTTTTGAATGATAACATTGTGCGCAAAAATGCCTTTTTAGTGAAAACGCCCTTTCCTGAAAAATGAAAAGGGCGTTTTTAGAAATCACAACGAATAAAACAAAACACTCACGGAATTGATGAATGAAACAATAATGCTATGGTGTATTATCAAGATAAGAAACGGAATTTTTATTGATACTTGTAACTTTGAATTCTGTTCTTCTGTTCATCTGGTATTCTTCTTCCGTGCATTTCACACCATCGGTGCATCCGTTCACAGAAACAGATTCGCCATATCCTTTGGCTGTGATTCGTTTCGAATCAATTCCATTGGATACAATATAGGCAACGGCTGATTCTGCACGTTTCTGCGAAAGCTTCTGGTTGTATTCCGCTGTACCGCGACAGTCGGTATGAGACCCCAACTCGATATTGATTGAAGGGTTTTGAATGAGTATTACCACCAGCTTATTCAACTCAATGGCAGCATCAGGCCTGATGTTCCATTTGTTATAATCATAATAAATATTTTCCAGTACGATGGGTTTATTCAGCACTATTTTTTCCAGCACAAGTTCTACGAAAACCGTATCATGTCTGGTTTTGCACAGACCGGCATCAACGGAAGCATTCATCTTCGTAAAATAGCCTTCTTTACTGCCGGTCAATTCAAAGTTTGAACCACAGGGCGCTTTCAGGTATGCCACGCCGTTAGCAGACGTAGTCAGCAAATCGGTTTGATCATTTACTTTATTGTAAACCTTTACACTCACTCCGTCGAGCAATGCCAGAGAACCATCGTCGTGTTTTTCTTTTGTAACAACAGCCAGCATAAGGTCTTTGATGGGTGTGGGCGATACTTTGTAAATATCATCACTTCCCAGTCCACCGTCGCGTGCCGAGGCAAAATATCCGCCCTCCCCATGTTTGGGAAAGTAAGGTGCGAAATCGTCTTTGGATGAATTAATCGGGTATTTCAGGTTCTGTGGATCCGACCATTTATTCAGACTTCCGCTTGCCGAAAAAATATCAAGTCCACCCATTCCGGCAAGGCCGTCGCTGGAAAAATACAAAACGCCATCATCACCCACAGACGGAAAAACTTCGCTTCCGGCAGTATTGATTTTGTTTCCGGCATTCTGCGGAGTACTCCATTTACCATCGTCGCCCTTACGGCTGAAATAGATATCGGGGCCACCGAACCCGCCGGGCATATCAGATACGAAATACAGCACGCTTCCATCGGGCGATAGCGCCGGGTGACCTACGGAATATTCTTCCACTTTGTTGAATGCAAAAGGCTGCACATTCTGCCATTTTCCGTTTACATAATCGGCGGTATAAATCTCAAGCCTGTTTACAAAATCTTTGGTTTTAGAATGATCATACCAACTTGTAGGATCACTATTCACGGGTTTTTTGGTCACTTTCACCATTTTAGTGCGGGTAAAATATATGCGTCCTTCCGAAGGGTCAAACACACCCGGACCATTATGATACCCGTTGTTGAGAGCTGCAATTTCCTGTCCGTCCTGACCGGGTTCGCCATTACCGTCGGCATCAAAATAATATTGTTTCAGATACGGTTTTCCGGTCCAGCCCGAGATTTCATTTTCGCCATAATTTTTTCCGGGTATTTTTCTGTCGGAAGTAAGAATAAATCCTTTGTTGAAAGGAATCAAACCAAAATCTGAATTCTCGGAATTTACCGCTGCAACATTTAAAACGTCAAAGTACTCAGGATGCGCCATCCAATCTTTAGCATTGGTGCAGGCTGATATCCATGCATCAGCACTTGCTTTGGACTGTGGAGATCTGTCTTCAACAATTTTATATTGAGCTATAGCTTCATCATAGTGGGCGTTTGACCTCAGCACATGCGCATATTCCAGCACATCTTCAACGGTAGCTCCCGGAAAGCGAACTACTTTTGCCAACCACTGTTCGGCAGATTTAGTGTCATTATTCATGAGGTAACAGTCGGCCATATCACGTGTGCTTTCAAGCCCGGGCGGCACTAATACGAATGCCTGTTTGTATAATTCTATTGCTTTGGTATATTCAAAATTCGCTTTCATTTGCCGGGCCTTCTCAAGGTTTGACTGCGACGAAACACTGCCCGCCATTAAAGTGGCCAATACGACAAGCGCGAAATATTTCATGAAAAAGTTTTTCGTTTTCATTGGTGTCGTTTTTAATAGATTAGAAGTACCTGGGATTTTTCATTTTTGTCGGTTCCTTTACGGGGAAGTAATACCCTGCCATAATTTCATGACCCGAGTAGTTCTTCAATGCCGAAAGTGTTTGCGTATAGGCATAACCGATTCTGAGCTTGTCGGTGATGTTCCACTCGGTCATCAGTACAATGGCATCGCGGTGTTTAAGCGTGTTGTCAAGAGCATTGTTCTTGAAAACCTGTGCTCCTACCCTAACGGTAGCACCAATCCAAATCTTCTCGTTGTACAATAGAAAAGTACTCAGGTCGAGGTTTGACGGAGCTCTGAAATCCTCTTTGTAAAGAAAACTCGGTTTCAGTTTGAGCCTTGATCCTAAATCAAACACATAACCGGAAGTAAGGTAGTAATGCCTCGACTGACTTGTTACCAGCAAATCTTTTGGTTTTATTACATCACCCAGCATATCTGTTACACTGAATCCTGCATAAAACCTGTCGCTGTAAAGGAACAGTCCGGCCTTGGAATCAAACAACACCGTGCTTACAGAATTTTTGGGAATCGCCGGGTCATCAATATTTTCGCTTGTAAGCTTTGTACCGTCGAGCGTGAAGTATGAAACGCCTGCAGCAAGACCCATTGATAGTTTGAATTTTTCGCCAAGCTTAATTTTATATGAATAACTTCCGAATAATCCCTGCGTACTTTGAGCGCCCAGTTTATCGTTGATGAAGTGTATTCCCAGACCAATACTGGGCGAAACCGGACCTTCAAGACTCAACGTCTGAGTGGTCGGCGAACCGGAGAAACCTGTCCATTGCGTTGCAAAAATAGCATTGGCATTGAGCAGTCCCTTGGTACCGGCATACGCAGGATTTATAAGCAATTCATTAAACATATAATGATTATAAACGGCATCCTGCTGAGCATATCCACAAAGTGCAAGCAACATTGCGGCTATTATCGTTATTGACTTTTTCATGATAATGAGAATTTAAATTAAATGGTTTGGTTAACGAACAATGGTGATATATCCCTGGAACGTTCTGTCTTCATCGCACATTTTAACTTTCAATACATAGAAGTATGTACCTTCAAGCAAGCGGCTTCCCGACCAGTCATTGTGGTAGCTCTTTTCAGTAAATACCTCATTGCCCCAGCGGTTAAGAACCACAAGTTCATTTTCAGGATATAAATCTATATTGCCGATTACCCAAACATCGTTAATACCATCGGCATTGGGCGAGAACACATTGTTTATCACCAGTTCGTCTTCATTGATACCGGTAAGTACAGGTTTTGTAAATTCCACCTTGCATCCAAGGTTATCGGTAATTGTAAGGGTGTAAACACCGGCATCAAGATTTGTTACCGAGGCTTCACTGCCACCGGTTGACCATGAATAGGTGTATGGACTTTGTCCGCCATCAACAGCCACTTCAATAGCGCCATCTTTTTTCCCGGCACAATTGGCATCACTGTATGATACAAGGTTTATATCAATAACGGGTGCCGCTTCGATACTGAAATCAACACGGATTGAACAGCCATTGGTATCCATAATATCAACGGTGTGATTGCCTGCCGAAACATTGCCAAACATATCATTGCTCACAAATGATGCGCCATCAAGTGAGTAACTGTAAGGAGGAACACCGTCGCTGGCATTCACTTGTATGATGGCATCTGAATGTCCGTTGCAAAGATTTCCCGAAACGATGTCAACGGAACCGTGCATTGGATTAGGTGTGTTTACAGGGAAAGCAGGAACTTCAGTAGTACATCCTTTTGCATCTTTTACAATGATATTATAAACACCTGCAATTATTGAATCAAAGGTAAAAGATGACTGGAATGTAAGTCCTCCGTCAATGGAATACTGATAAGGCTGTGCACCCCCACTCACATTTACATTAAGCGAGGTGAGACTATTCTGAGTGCATGTATACTTAGCCTGTAAGGGAATAACAACCAGTGAATCAGGATTACCAATCTGTACCATATTCTCGCCTGAAGTACAACCGTTCTGGTCAAAAACAACCACATTGTATGTTCCCGATATCAGTGTGGAGAACACATTGGTTACTGACGGATTGCTTCCATTGAGTGAGTATGTGTAGCCACCGTTGCCACCGCTTGCTATGATAGAAATTGTTCCATCGTTACTATTGTGGCAGCTGACTTCGGCTGTTGCTGAAATACTTAAACTTATGGGCAATGGATTCAGGATATCCATTACTGAAGAAATGCTTGAACAGCCATTCTGGTCAAAGACCTCCACAGTATAAGACCCCGAAGCTAAGCCGCTGAAAATGCCTGACTGCTGGAACTGTCCGCCATTCAGTGAGTAGGAATAACTTCCTGTTCCACCGGTAACAGTAACATTAATTGTAGCATCGCTTGAATTATTGCAGCTTACCTGAGGCGAACCAACAGCACTTACAACAATCGGCTCAGGATCCTGAATTGTTATCTCAGGACTGCTTGCCATGCAGAGATTCCCATCATACACTGTAACAAAATATGACCCGGCATTCAATGAACTGAATACATTGGATGTTTGTGATGGTCCACCATTAAGTGAATATGAATAGACACCGTTGCCACCGCTTGCATTAACTGTAATTACACCATCATTGGAAGTGTTACATGAAACCTGAGGACTCGCCTGAACACTGAGTGAAACGGCATCAGGATTGGTCAGATCAACAGCTTCCATTACCAGGGAACAGCCATTTGCATCAGAAACAGTAATTGTATAAATGCCGCTGCTGAGGAAGCTGAAAACATTTGATGTCTGAAGCGGACCGCCATTCAATGAATAAGAAAGACTGCCCGTTCCACCGGAAGCAGAAACCGTAATAACGCCGTTATTTCCGTTGTTACAGGATACAGGGTTTGTAATAACACTGACTGCAGTAATTTCTTTTGGATTGTCAATTACAACTGAGCCGGACATTACAGAACAACCATTGGCATCAAATACGGTCACGGTGTAGGTTCCTGCAATCAGATTATTAAATACCGGAGATGATTGAACGTCGCCTCCATTCAGAGAGAAGGAATAAGCACCTGTTCCACCACCTGCAACGACATTAATAACTCCGTCGCCGGCATCATGGCAGCTTACCTGAGTGGAACCACTGACAGAAACTGTTAGCTGTGCAGGATTGGCAATTACTATCGGTGATGTTGAAACCGAGCAATTGTTTGCATCAAATACAGTCACAACATAAGTACCGCTTACGAGATTAGAAAATACATCAGTTGATTGAAGTGCGCCACCATTCAATGAATAGGAATAGGCACCTGTTCCTCCTGCTGCCGTTACCGTAATCTGACCGTCTGCGCCATCGTGGCAACCCACTTGCGGAGTAGATACCGCAGTTACAGTAATTTGAGGCGGATTGGCTATCGTTACTACGCCACCCGAATTATCAATGGTTCCTGAACAACCATTCTGATCATAAACCATAATCTGATAGCTGCCGGCATATAAGCCGCTGAATACATTCGATGATTGTTGCTGTCCACCATTGATAGCATATGTATAATGAGGTGTTCCGCCGCTGGCAAAGATTGTGATTACACCGTCATTACCATCATGGCAGGATACCTGCAAAGAATTTTGAGCAGTAACAGTAATAATGGTTGGATTAGCAATTGTGAGCGCATCAGTGGTGACGGAACAACCGTTCTCGTCAACAACGGTCACGCTGTAAGTACCGCTTGCCAGTCCGCTGAACACATTCGATAACTGGGCTAATCCACCATTGAGTGAATATGAATATGCGCCTGTGCCACCAACTGCGGTCACTGTAATAACACCGTCGCTTGCATTGTTGCAGCTCACCTGCGATGAACCAGCTGCTGTTGCTGATAAGCCGGCAGGATTAGCAATAACAACAGGAGAAGGCAGAGTGAAGGAACAACCATTCGCATCAGTTACAACTACGGTGTAAGAACCGGCTGAAAGACCGTTAAACACATTTGATGTTTGAAAAATTCCACCATTCAGTGAATATGAATACGCACCCGTACCACCGACTGCTGTTACCGTAATGCTACCATCACTGCTATTTTTGCAGCTGACCTGTGATGAACCGACAGCTGTTGCCGAAATTGCATCAGGATTGGAAATTATAATGGGAACGGCAATTGAAAAAATGCAGCCTTTTGCATCATTCACCGAGACGAGATATGAACCGGACGCCAGGCCACTAAATATATTAGATGACTGAGCTAATCCGCCATTGAGCGAATATGAATAAGAACCGGTACCGCCCGCGGCTGTTACAGTTATTACCCCATCACTTGCATTGTTACAGCTCACCTGTGATGAACCGCTTGCAGTTGCTGAGAGCTGATCGGGATTGGCAATGATAATAGGATCAATGATTGTGAAACTACATCCATTTGCATCCGTTACAACCACAGTGTAGCTGCCCGCAGCAAGATGATCGAATACGTTAGAAACCTGTGCCAAACCTCCATTCAATGAATATGAATATGCACCGGTGCCACCTGTTGCTGTTACAGTAATAGAAGCATCACCACCATTATGACAGCTAACCTGTGCTGAACCAACAGCTGTTGCTGATAATGCAGCAGGATTGGATATTACAATCGGAGTTGAAATTGAGAACGTACATCCTTTTGCATCACTAACTAATATTGTATAGCTTCCGGCTGAAAGACCGCTGAACACATTCGATGATTGGGCTGTTCCGCCATTGAGTGAATATGAATAAACGCCAGTGCCACCAACTGCGGTCACTGTAATAACACCGTCGCCGGCATTGTTGCAGCTAACCTGTGATGAACCAACCGCTGTTGCTGATAACGGATCAGGATTAGCAATTGTAATGGCTTCACTAATGGCCTCGCATCCATAAACATCATTTACTGTGATAGTGTATGTGCCTGCTGGCAGACCATTAAACACGTTGGATAATTGTGGCACACCACCATTTAATGAATAAGTGTATGAACCAGTTCCGCCATTGGCAGTCGCAGTAATTATGCCGTCAAATGCATCGTTGCAGCTAACCTGTGATGAACCAATAACTGAAATAGTAAGCAATGGAGGATTCTGAATGGTAATATCTGAAGCAGATAATACCATCGTTCCCGAACAGCCATTCTCATCATAAACTACTACGTGATATATACCGGCGGTAAGCCCCGAGAATACGTTCGAAAGTTGAGACTGACCTCCATTTAAAGAGTAGCTCAGAATACCGGTTCCACCGGAAGCAGTAACAGTAATTACACCGTCACTGGCATCATGGCATGAAACCTGACCTGAATACTGAGCAGTAACTGTTATTACCGATGGGTTGGCAATTGTATATTCAGGTAACGTTAGGGTACAACCTTTCGCATCGCTTACAACTATTGTATAGCTTCCGGCTGAAAGACCGCTGAACACATTTGATGATTGTGGCGTTCCGCCATTCAATGAATATGAGTACGCACCTGTGCCACCAACTGCGGTCACTGTAATAACACCGTCGCTTGCATTGTTACAGCTAACCTGTGCTGAGCCGCTTGCTGTTGCTGATAAACCAGCAGGATTTGAAATTACAATCGGAGTTGAAATTGAGAACGTACATCCTTTTGCATCGCTAACTACTATTGTATAGCTTCCGGCTGAAAGACCGCTGAACACATTCGATGATTGTGGTGTTCCGCCATTCAATGAATATGAGTATGCACCTGTGCCACCAACTGCGGTCACTGTAATAACACCATCGCTTGCATTGTTACAGCTAACCTGTGATGAACCAGCCGCTGTTGCTGATAATGCAGCAGGATTAGAAATTACTATCGGAGTAGTGATTGAGAAGGTACAACCTTTTGCATCGCTAACTAATATTGTATAGCTACCGGCTGAAAGACCGCTGAAAACATTGGATGATTGTGGTGTTCCACCATTGAGTGAATATGAATATGCACCGGTGCCGCCAA
>JBAXND010000027.1 GCA_037133915.1 Bacteroidota bacterium | reverse complement strand
GTTTATGCGTGCCACCGGCATTTTCATAACGGTCTTTTTTATTGCCTCTGCCCCAATTGTCGCGCTTCGCGCCATTGCGGCTATATCCCTTGCTGCGCCGGCTTCCGCCATAAACGTCGCCACCACCGTAAATCCCAGAGTTTGGTTTATGCGTGCCATAGGCTTTTTCATAGCGGTCTTTACTCCGTCCGCCGCCACTTCTGGTGCCGGAATGACGTCCCCGGCTACTTTCGCTACTGTTGCGTTTCGGACCATCATTACCATAGCCAAAACCACGACCGGTATTCAAGCGTCCGGCAGTGCGTTTGTTAAGTCCATATTCGCCACTGCGCGCTGTCCGATCCCGGGCAAAAGAATCGTGGAACGCATTATTGCATGAGAACAATAATACCGTAATCAGAAGTAATAAAATGGTTATAAACTTCTTCATCCGCACACCGGCAAATTCAACATTTTTTATATTTATGTAAGCCTGCTTTCCTGTAAAAACCTTTAATTTGCACTCTGTAAATCTATATTAAACGGGAAAACTCATGAAAAAGTTATCACTATTTTTACTAGGCCTGATATTATGTCTTGGTTTTAAAGCAAAAGCCGATGAGGGCATGTGGCTTCCGCTGTTCATTGACCGCCTTAACTATGTGGATATGCAGAAGATGGGTCTTCAGCTGACTGCTGAAGAAATATACAGTGTGAACAACTCTTCACTCAAAGATGCTATTGTACTTTTTGGGAATGGCTGCACCGGAGAAATAATTTCGGGCAAAGGCCTTTTACTGACCAATCACCATTGCGGATATGGAGCTATTCAGTCGCAGAGCACTGTTGAAATGGATTATCTGACGAATGGATTCTGGGCACATAATTATAAAGAAGAACTTCCGATAGCAGGATTGTCAGTAAAATTTCTGGTACGAATAGAAGATGTTACAAAAAAAGTGAACGATGCCGTTAGCGGAAAATCGAATGAAGATGAACGCAACGCCGCCATCAAAGATATTTACGAAAAACTTCAGAAAGAAGCTACGGCAGGAACAAACAACGAAGCCGTAGTCAAGAGCTTTTTTGAAGGGAACGAATTTTATTTATTCGTTTATACTGTGTATAAAGACATTCGTTTGGTTGGTGCACCACCTGTTTCTATCGGCAAGTTTGGCGGCGAGACCGATAACTGGATGTGGCCCCGTCATACCGGCGACTTCAGTATGTTCAGAGTATATGGTGCAGCTGATGGCTCGCCTGCAGAATACTCAGAAAGCAATGTTCCTATCACGCCCAAACACTCATTACCCATTTCAATTAAAGGCGTGAAAAAGGATGATTTTGCAATGATAATGGGCTATCCGGGAACGACCGAACGTTATCTCACATCGTACGGAATCGATTTTTATATGAAAGATAATTATCCGGTGCGCATTATGCTGCGTGGTGAGAAACTGGCTATTATGCGTGAGGATATGAAACAGAGCCCGCTTATTAAATTGCAATATTCGTCAAAGTACGCGGGCATTTCAAATTATTACAAGAATTTTATCGGTGTGATGAAAGCTCTTGACCGCTTAAAAGTGGCTGATAAGAAAAAGCAGCTTGAAGATAAGTTCACCGCATGGGTAAACGCAGATGCTGTGCGCATAGCTAAATACGGGCAGGCACTGACCAACATTGCAAGCGGTTATGAAGAACAGAAAAAGTATATACTGGCACGGTTGTATTTTATGGAAGCCATTACCGGATGTGAAGGTCTGATGTTTTCGAAGCGCTTCGAATCACTGGCTGAACTGCTCAAGGTAAAACCGGCTGATAAGGAAAAAACAGATGCTAAAATAAAAGAACTAAAAGAGGGCGCTGTTAAATTCTTCAAGGATTATAATGCATTCACCGACCAAAAAACAGTGGCTTCGATGCTGAAACTTTATTATGAAAATGTTCCTAAAGACCAGCAGCCGCTGTTCTTTATAGAATATGCGAAAAAGTTCAAATATGATTTCACAAAAATGGCGGCAACAATATTTGCCAAATCCATTTTCACTTACAAAGCAAAAATAGACAAGTTCATGCTGAAGCCATCGGCCAAAAGCATAGAAGGCGATATTTCATACCAGCTTATGAAAGCATTTTTTGAAGCATATAATAATGTTGGGAAACTGATGGGTCCGTCAAACAATAAACTTGCCGAAGGTAAAAGGCTTTTTGTGGCCGGACTTCGTGAAATGCAGACAAACCGAACGTTTTATCCTGACGCCAATCAAACCATGCGCCTCACATATGGTAAAGTGAGTGACTACTATCCTGCAGATGCCGTACATTATAATTACTACACCACTCTTGACGGAATCATGGAAAAAGAAGACCCCACGAGCGATGAATTTAAAGTGCCCGCCAAATTGAAAGAACTTTATAAAAACAAAGATTATGGTCCTTACGGGGAAAACGGAGTAATGAAAACCGATTTTCTGACAGATAACGACATCACAGGCGGAAACTCAGGAAGTCCGGTAATCAATGGTAAAGGTGAGCTAATCGGATTAGCATTCGATGGCAACTGGGAAGCCATGAGTGGCAATATTTTATTTGAGCCGGAGCTGCAGCGCACTATTAATATGGACATTCGATACGTTCTGTTCATCATTGATAAATTCGCAGGTGCCCATAACCTCATTGAGGAAATGAATATTGTGAAGGATTAATATCTGAATTGCAGGGGATTGCCTGCCTGCAGCAGGCAGGCTTCGCTGCGCTCGCAATGACGGAGGAACCGAATACAGTGCGTCATTGCGAGGAGGAACGACGACCGTACTGTTTTAAATCAAAAAACGCAGATTTTTCTTTCATTGTTGATGAACATTCATATTTTTGCATAAAAAGGAGGAACCTATGTTTGGTACAGAGCATTTACACCCTATGTTGGTGCATTTCCCGATAGTCCTTATTATGGTAGGATTTTTCGCGGATGTTTTAAGTTTATTTTTCACCAAGAAAGAGCCATGCCTTTCTAAGTTCGGGTTCTGGTTGATGATACTCGGTACACTTGCAGTAGTAGCGGGATTTCTATCAGGCGAATTTTTCACAAGCAATTTTGGAGCTGAAACACCTCAGGGATTGCTAAAAGAAAAACACGAGCTGTGGGCTAAAATCACCATGTGGATTATGATTTTTGCCACTGCACTCAGAGTCTATCTGGTGATTGCAAAAAAAGACAAAAGCGCACTGAAATGGGTGGTTTTTATTTTGTTTGCAGTAGCCGCCATTACGGTTGGATATACCGGATTTATGGGCGGAAGTTTGGTGTTTAATTATATGATAGGGATATAGCAGTTAGCAGTAAGAAAAGGAATGAGAATAGTTTTAATAACCAAAACCTTAATCTGATGAAGAGAAACTTATTTTTTATGGCAATTGCCGTTACCGTAATCGCCTTTATGGCAAGCTGCGGTGGAAACAAACAGGAAAACAAAGACAAACCGGCACAGGACACAACCGTTAAAGTAAACAAAACCGTTGAGAACCTCAAAGCTGCGCTTAAAGGTGAAACTACTGCCAGTGCAAAATATGATGCATTTGCAAAAAAAGCCAAAGAAGAAGGTCAGATTCAGATTTCCAAATTATTTGAAGCTGCTTCAAAATCAGAAAGTATCCATGCAGGAAATCACAAGAAAGTTTTGGAAGAAATGGGTGAAAAAGCCGAAGTTCAACCCGATACTTTCAGTGTAAAAACCACCAAAGAAAATCTTGAAGCGGCTGTTAAAGGCGAAACTTACGAAGTTCAAACCATGTACCCGGGATTTATAACTCAGGCACAGACCGACAATGCCGACAAAGCAGTAAAGAGCTTCAACTGGGCATTCGACACAGAGAAAAAACACGTAAAAATGTATCAGGCAGCACTTGATGCTTTCAATGCCAAAAAAACAAAATCTTTGGCATCACAGTATTTTGTTTGTCCGAAATGCGGTTTCACCTATGACGCAAAAGATGTTCAGAACGAATGTGAACTCTGCGGAACAGAAAAAGCAAAATACATTGTAATCAAATAACAGATTACACAAGTATCAAAAAAAGCCGTCCTGAAACAGAGTCGGCTTTTTTTATGGTAATCATTTTTCTTTTTATGACCCGAAGCTCCTGTTGCTTGGGTTCTCACTGCAAACCCGGGCTTTCATGAATTGCCTGTTCATCCGGGCGATGTTGCTTACCGATACTTCTTTCGGGCATTCAGCTTCGCAGGCGTACATATTGCTGCAGTTGCCAAATCCCAGTTTATCCATTTCCTTCACCATATTTTGAACCCGCTCGCCAGCTTCAATTTTACCCTGCGGTAAAAGCGCCAGCTGCGATACTTTGGCTCCGACAAACAGCATGGCCGATGCATTGGCACAGGCAGCCACGCAGGCGCCACATCCGATACACGAAGCTGCGTCCATTGCAAAATCGGCATTTTTCTTGGGTATGGGAATTGCATTGGCATCGGGGACTCCGCCGGTATTGACGGATACATAGCCACCCGCCTGAATAATCAGGTCAAGGGCAGAACGGTCAACTACAAGGTCTTTCACAATAGGAAATGGCTTGGCACGCCAGGGTTCAATTGCAATAGTATCGCCATCTTTGAATGAACGCATGTGCAGCTGGCAGGTAGTAGTGCCGCGTACCGGTCCGTGCGGTCTGCCATTGATGTAAAGGCTGCATGTACCGCAGATACCTTCGCGGCAGTCGTGGTCGAATGAGACAGGATCCTGACCTTTTTCAATCAGTTGCTGATTAAGCACATCCAGCATTTCAAAAAATGAGCTGTCGGCCGAAACGTCTGTGACCTTATACGTAACGAAACTTCCTTTTGCAGCGGCGCTCTTCTGACGCCAGATTTTCAAAGTGAGGTTCATATAAACGATGTTGAATTACTTTTCCGAAAAATTATCTCTTTATTCTAAACTTATTTGTAACTGCGCTGTGTAAGCTGAACCGTTTCAAATGTCAGTTCTTCCTTATTCAGCAAAGGCTCTTTATTTTCGCCCTGATATTCCCACGCGGCAACATACACAAAGTTCTCATCGTCGCGTTTTGCTTCGCCTTCATCGGTTTGCATTTCTTCGCGGAAATGCCCGCCGCATGATTCTTTCCTGTTGAGTGCATCGCGCACAATGAGTTCACCTAATTCAAAGAAATCGGCAACCCGGGCAGCTTTTTCCACTTCCGGATTAAACTCCTCAAGACTCGCAGGGATAAACAGGTCGCTGTAAAATTCTTTTTTCAATTCAGGAATAAGTTCCAGGGCTTTTTTCAAACCTGCCTCGTTGCGTCCCATTCCGCAGTATTCCCACATAATTTTACCCAATCGTTTATGGAAAGAATCAACGGATTGTTTTCCTTTGATACTGATAAGATGATTGAGGCGGTCTTTTACTGCTTTTTCGGTATTTAAAAATTCGGGAGCATCGGTTGGAATGCGTTTGGTGTGAATCTCGGAAGCGAGAAAATCGCCGATTGTGTAAGGAAGCACAAAATAGCCATCGGCAAGACCCTGCATGAGTGCAGAAGCGCCCAGACGGTTTGCACCATGATCGCTGAAATTGCATTCGCCGATGGCATAAAGTCCGGGTACACTCGTCATCAGGTTATAATCAACCCATAAACCACCCATAGTATAATGTACTGCCGGGTATATCATCATCGGGGTTGTATAAGGATCTTCCGCAATAATTTGCTGATACATTTGAAACAGGTTGCCGTAGCGTTCTTCAATAACATTTCGGCCAAGGCGTGCAATTGATTCTTTGAAATCGAGATACACTGCAAGACCTGAATGGCTCACCCCATAGCCGGCATCACAGCGCTCTTTGGCTGCGCGTGAAGCCACATCACGCGGAACAAGATTACCGAAAGCGGGATACCTGCGTTCAAGATAATAATCGCGATCCACTTCGGGAATATCATTCGGTTTGATTTCTTTTTTGCGCAATTTTTCAACATCTTCCTTGTTTTTCGGCACCCATATCCGGCCGTCGTTGCGCAGACTTTCGCTCATCAGTGTAAGCTTGCTCTGGAAGTCGCCGTGAACCGGGATACAGGTAGGATGAATCTGCGTAAAGCAAGGATTAGCGAACATGGCACCTTTTTTATACGCACTCCACAAAGGCGTGGCGTTCGAGCCCATTGCGTTGGTTGAAAGAAAATAGGCATTCCCGTAGCCTCCGGTAGCAAGAACCACGGCATGACCTGAATATTTTTCAATTTCGCCCGTTACCAGATTGCGGACAATAATACCGCGCGCTTTGCCATCAACCATTACCAGGTCAAGCATATCACGACGGTTGTACAGTGCTACGCTTCCTTTCTTTATCTGACGGCTGAGAGCGCTGTATGCACCAAGCAATAGCTGCTGTCCGGTTTGACCGCGTGCATAAAATGTTCGCGAAACCTGGGCACCGCCAAACGAACGGTTATCGAGCAAACCGCCGTAATCGCGTGCAAAAGGCACCCCCTGACCTACACACTGGTCGATGATGCTGTTGCTGACTTCCGCCAAACGGTAGACATTCCCTTCACGAGCACGGTAATCGCCGCCTTTAATCGTATCATAAAAAAGACGATAAACGCTGTCGCCATCATTCATATAATTCTTGGCTGCGTTGATTCCCCCCTGGGCTGCGATGCTGTGTGCACGGCGCGGACTATCCTGATAACAGAATACCTTTACATTATATCCAAGTTCACCCAAAGAGGCAGCAGCACTTGCTCCGGCCAGACCGGTTCCAACAATAAGAATGTCGAGTTTTCTTTTATTAGACGGGTTTACAAGTTTACAGGATGCTTTGTATTTTGTCCATTTTTGAGCTAAGGGGCCATCCGGAACTTTGGAAATCAGCTTTGTCATATCGTTGATATTATGGATTTACAGCTTGTGATAATTAAAAGAAAAATATAAAATACAGCGGAATGATAGAAAATCCGATACAGATTATAAGTGAATAAACAGTGCTTAAAATTTTAACAGCCGTATTATATTTATTATGATTCAGCCCCAGTGTTTGAAAGGCAGACTGTATGGAATGGTTCAGATGGAAACCGAGAAAAATGAAAAAAGCGATGTAAATAATGGAATAAATTTTATTCTGGAACAGCAGAACAGACATGGTATAAAAATCATGGGGGGCAACTCCGGCAGGCGGATTTACCCAACCAAGCTTAACAAAAAAGAAATTAATAAAATGCAACAGCAGGAACACAAAAATAATAATCCCTGTATGAAACATATATTTTGAAAACAGGGAAGTTTCTGATTTATTGGTCATATAATACCGCACCGGGCGTGATGCCCAGTTTTTAAAGGTAACAATCAGTCCGAACAGGATATGTACGAAAAAACCGCCAAACAAAACCACCTCAAAAACTTTTATGGCGATATTTGAACTCATAAAACCGACGGCAACGGTATACAGCGCTCCATCGTCGCCGGCCAGAAGTAAAAGGTTAATGCTTAGATGCACAAGCAGGAATAATGCAAGAAACAGACCTGCAAGGCCCATCACGATTTTTTTTGTTATTGAAGAGTACCTCATTACAACATTACCCATAGCTTAAGATGTTTTATCAAAAAAAATTACTAATATTATTGCCAAATTCGAAGGTCACCAGACTTTGATTTCTGAAACAAAAATATGATTTGAAATCAACAATTCATATTTTATTTCATTAAATTGATAAATTAACTGATTAAAAGCAATGAATATGAGATACACACCCATCCGTCCTGAATTTTACATCAACAACAGGAAGCGCCTGTTATCAAAGCTCAATCCGAACTCATTGGTAATCATAAATTCAAATGATGAGATGCCTCGCAACGGCGACCAGACATTTCCATTCAGGCAAAACTCCGATATGCAATACATGACCGGGCTCGATCAGGAAAAGTGCATATTGTGCCTGTGTCCGAACCACCCTATTGAAAGCATGCGCGAGATTGTTTTTACGGTGCAGACAAGCGAAAGCATGGTTACCTGGTATGGTCATAAATATACGCATGATGAGGTCAGAAAACTTTCGGGTGTGAAAACAGTGAAGTGGCTCGATGATTTTGAAAGCACGCTGAAAGACTTGATGGTAAAGAGCGACAGCGTGTATCTGAACATGAACGAAGATTTCCGCTTTTCAACGGATGTTCCATCACGCGATCTGCGCTTTGCACAAAAACTGCGTAATGAATTTCCGCTGCATAAATATGAGCGTCTCGCACCGCTGATTACTGAAATGCGCATGTGCAAGGCTCCGGAAGAAATTGACATGATGGAAAAAGCCTGCGAAATCACAGAGTCAGCCTTTCGCCGGCTGCTTGATTTTGTAAAACCCGGATTGTGGGAATACGAAGTGGAAGCCTCCATTACGCATGAGTTTATCAGAAAGGGCGCATCAGGTCATGCCTACTACCCAATCGTGGCATCCGGTGCAGGTGCTTGCGTGCTGCATTATATTGAAAATGATAAAAAATTGAAAGACGGCGATCTGATGCTGCTTGATTTTGGTGCCGAATACGGCAATTATGCAGCCGACCTTTCGCGCACCATTCCGGTAAACGGTAAATTTACAAAACGCCAGAAAGATTGTTACAACGCAGTTTTAAGAACGTTTAAAAAAGCAAAAAAACTCATCGTAGCCGGTACAACCATTGATGAAATCAACCGCGAAGTATGCCGCCTTATGGAAGCCGAGATGATTGGTCTTGGACTATTCACGGCAGCTCAGGTAAAGAAGCAGGATCCGGGAGCGCCGCTGTATTTCAGCTATTACATGCATGGCAATTCACACTTCATGGGAATGGATGTTCATGATGTAGGCACCAAACAAATGAAACTCAAACCCGGTATGGTGCTGAGCTGCGAACCGGGCCTGTATATAAAAGAAGAAGGTATTGGCATTCGCATAGAAAGCGATATACTTGTAACTTCAAAAGGACCGGTTGACCTCATGCCCAATCTGCCCGCCGAAGTAGAAGAAATTGAACAGCTGATGAAAAGAAAAAAATAATTTGAAAATTTGAAAATGAAAATCTCAATTGAATAATCAACTTTCAAACTTTACGGACTTTCGACTTGATACTAATTACTAAATACTAAAAAATATGTTCCCAGCAACCACCTACACATCGCGTCGCGAAAAGCTTCGCAAGCTCATGAAAAGCGGAATCATACTCATCCCCGGAAACGATGAATCGCCGATGAATTATCCCGCAAACGGATACCGTTTCCGTCAGGACAGCAATTTTCTGTATTTTTTCGGACTGAACCATCCAGGTTTTGCCGGCATTATTGACTGCGATGCAAACAAGGATATTATTTTCGGTAACGATGTAGACATCGAAGACATTATCTGGATGGGCGTTCAGCCTTCGGTTAAAGAAATGGCTTCACATGCCGGAATCACAGAAACTGCGCCTTTTGCCGAACTCGATTCATATCTGGCTGAAGCCATCATTAAAGGGAAAAAAATACACTTTCTGCCGCCGTATCGTGCCGAAAATAAATTTCTTCTCAAATCGCTGTTAGATATTAAAATATCCAATCTGAAAGAAGAATCCTCAACTGACCTTGTAAAAGCAGTTGTAGCACTTCGGTCCATTAAAGACAAATATGAGATTGAAGAAATTGAAAGAGCATGTATGACCGGATATACCATGCACACTACGGCTATGAAAGCTACAAAACCAGGCATTTATGAGCGTGAGGTGGCAGGAGCCGTTGAAGGTGTCGCACTCTGTGGAGGCGGAACCGTATCTTTCCCTGTTATTTGCTCCGTTCGAGGAGAAACGCTGCACAATCACTATCACGGAAACATAATGAAAGACGGCGACTTGCTGATGATGGACGCCGGTGCTGAAACAGAGAACGGATACGCATCTGATTATACGCGCACGCTTCCGGTAAGCGGCACCTTCACACAAAAACAAAAAGAAATTTACGAAATAGTTCTCAAAGCCAATACAGAAGCCATTAAAGCGATTAAGCCTGGTATTCCTTATCAGCAGATACATCTGCTGGCAGCTCGCATTATTGCCGAAGGTCTTGGTGCACTTGGTCTGATGAAAGGCGATGCGGCAGAAGCCGTGAAACAGGGTGCTCACGCCATGTTTTTCCCACACGGCCTGGGTCATATGATGGGATTGGATGTTCACGATATGGAAGATCTGGGTGAAAATAATGTTGGTTACGACGATGAAATTAAACGCATCGACCAGTTCGGAACCGCATATCTACGCCTTGGACGCAGGCTTCAGGAAGGATTTGTTCTTACGGTAGAACCGGGCATTTACTTTATTCCGGCACTGGTTGAACAATGGAAAGCAGAAAAAAAATTCATGAATTTTATCAATTACGATAAGGTGTCAGAATATCTCGGATTCGGCGGTGTGCGCATTGAAGACGACATTCTTGTTACTGCCGATGGTTGCCGCGTCTTGGGCAAACCCGTTCCAAAAACGGTTGCTGAAGTTGAAGCTATGATGAAATCGTAATTGTTGTAATTTGAATAGAAAAAGGACGGTAATTTTCAATCACCGTCCTTTTATTTTTTAAATATTTCGGTCTGCCGCCGGATGCTTTCCTGATGAATGAGTTGCAGGAAATTCCTGACAAATTCTATGGGCAGGTTATTATGTTCAGCCTGTGCTGTAAGTGCCGCTACAATTGCATTCCAGCGCTTAATTTGAAGAATCGTGATATTGTTTTCCTTCTTGAACATACCGATTCTGTCCACAATTTCCATACGCTGTCCTAATAATTCAATAATCTGCGAATCGATAGAGTCAATCTGATTTCTGAGCTGCTCCAGACTGTTTAAAAATTCCTTATTGTCAATGGCAACCGTTCGGAAGGTCAGTGTTTTGAGTAAAAAATCAAGTTCCGTAGGATTCAGCTGCTGCTGTGCGTCGCTCAAAGCCGCTTCAGGATGAATATGCGATTCTATCATCAGCCCGTCCATGTTCAAATCAAGCGCTTTCTGGCTGATGCCGGCAATTGCTTCGCGCGAACCCGCAATGTGGCTGGGGTCGCATATTATAGGCAAATCGGGCCACAGGCTCTTCAGTTCAACAGGCACTTCCCATTTGGGTATATTGCGCAAGGGAGAACGTTCGAACGGATAAAAACCGCGATGTATGGCAGCAATCTTCGTCACACAGGCACGCGTCAGCCGTTCAAACGCGCCAATCCACAATCCAAGATCCGGGTTGACCGGATTTTTGACCAGAACAGGAATGTCTGTTCCTTTCAGCGCTTCCGCAAGTTCCTGAACAGAAAAGGGATTTGAAACAGTGCGTGCCCCTATCCAAAGCACGTCAATTCCACATTTTAAGCATTCTTCAACATGCTGCGGTGTGGCAACTTCGGTGGCAACGTGTAAACCTGTTTGCTGTTTAACCTTTACCAACCAATCGAGTCCAATGCTGCCCACACCTTTAAATGCACGGGGCGTTGTACGCGGCTTCCAGATTCCGGCACGAAAAATATGCACGCGACCGGTTCCGGCAAGCCCGACAGCCGTTTTCATCACCTGATCTTCAGATTCAGCACTGCAGGGCCCACTTATTATCAATGGCCTTTTAATACCGGAAAACCAGTCCTCGGGTTGTGTTATTTCAGCTTCTTTTTTCATAAATCGTTGCTATGCAAAATTAGGGTATTTTTGTGAACCCGAAGTTTATACTATAAATTATGAGACCTTCACATCTCCGGTTTGTACTTCCATTTCTCCTTATTATCGGGGCTTTCTTATTCGTAAACTGCGATACACAAACACCCGGCGGCAAAGAAAAGCCACATCGTATAAAAATGACCATTGCCATTTCGCGCTGCAGCGGAACCGCCAACTATGAAAAATATGCGTCATGGCTGAAGGAAGCCGACAGCGATATCATCTGCATTGATTTGTATCACAAACCGTATGATTCCTGTGTGAAGATTATTGATAAATGCGATGGGCTGCTGCTTTCGGGTGGTCCGGACATTGATCCGCGCTATTATAATGAAGACGACCCTGCACGGAAATGCAGGATTGACGGGAAGCGCGACACTATTGAATTTATGCTGATACAAAAAGCTAAAGAATTTAAATTGCCCGTATTGGGCATTTGCCGTGGATTACAGGAATTAAATGTCGCATATGGCGGTAGCTTGTACCGCGATTTGCCTACTGAATTTTCAAAAGAAAAAATACATCAGTGCGAAACTGATACCTGCGAACATTCAATCACTATTGTCGCCGGCAGTATGTTGCAAAAAAATTCCGGATTGATGAAAGGAACGGTCAACTCGTATCATCATCAGGGAATTAAAAAACTGGCAGATTGCTTTATCCCGGCCGCTTTCAGCGCCGACAGCCTTATTGAAGCCATTGAGTGGAAAGAGCCACAGGGCAAGCCTTTCATGATGGCCGTACAATATCATCCCGAACGTCTGGATCATAAAAGCAGTCTCTCGCTCCCATTGGCAAGGCTTTTCCTGTTTGAAGTGCGCAGATTTAGAGCAGCCTTCTGAAGAAATTTTCCTTCCAAAAAAAATTTGGCACGCCAATTGAAATGAACGGTCATGTCAAACTAATAAATGGAGGAACAAGGCCATGAAAACAAAAATTTTTACCATCGTGCTGCTGCTCGGCCTCCCGCTCACCAAAGCCGTTGCAATGCCCTCTGAACTAAACATCCGCATGTTCGATTATTCTGCCTTCAACATCATCATCGACGGACAGGAATTTTCAACAGCATCGGCCAATTATACAATTCCGGGAATTATGGCCGGTTCACATTTTGTAAAGATTTATAAATTCAAACCGGGCACAGGTAACAGCCGTTTTCCCAAGTTGTTCTTTTCTTCTGCTATTTTTATTCCTGAAGGTGCCGTAATCAGCAGCATGATAAGTTTTTCAGGAGACTATGTTGTTCTGAGTGAAAAGCCGATTATCATCAGCCCATTTCCCGGAAACGGCGGACATGGCGGACATGGTGGTCACGGTGGTCACGGGGATGGTCACGGTTACGGACACGGTGATGACGATGATTATGGGAATGGTTATGGAAACGGTTATGGAGGCGGATACAGCGGCGGATACGACAAATTCATGGGAATTGCTCCGGCCGATTTCGCTGACCTTAAATATATGGTGAACAAAACACCATTTGACGACACCAAGTTAACTATTGCCAAACAGGCCATTGCAGGAAGCAACAACGGTGTTAAATCAGCACAGGTGTGTGATTTACTTGAAATGATGACTTTTGAATCAAGCAGACTGGATCTGGCAAAATTTGCCTACGCCTATACTGTTGACAAAGAAAAATTCTTTCTGGTGAACAAGGCATTTGTGTTCGGAAGCAGCATAGACGAACTGGATGATTTTTTCAGGGGACACTAAATACAACCGTTCTAAAATCAAGAGACCGCCTCAAAAGGGCGGTTTTTCTTTTTGAATTATCTTACAAAGCCTTTTAAAAATAAGTAGCTTTGCTTCCAAATCACAGGATACAAAACGTATTCCGAAGAATCTTTAATTAACCACAGTTTTTCAGCACCATCAAACCACAATTATGAAAACCAAAATCAGCATTTTATTTTTAGCTTTTTTCGCATTAAGCATTGTTTCATGCAAGGTAAGTGAAGAAACACAGATTAAAAAAGTAACCAAAGAATACCTTATTTATTTGAACCATCAGGATTATAACAACGCTAAAAAACTGGGCACGGAACAAACCAGGCAAATGCTTGAAATGCTTCAGTCGTTTGCAGGTGCGGGCATTGGTGACACTGCAAAGGTTGAGGATCTTCGCATTGATATTTACAGTTGTGAGATAAACAATGATGAGGCAAGCTGCAGATATACCATCAATGGTAAAGATGAGAAAATTGACCTTGTAAAAATAAGAAACAAGTGGTTGGTTGACATGAAGAAAGAAACTCCTGTTGAGCCAAATGCACAGGAACTGGCTTATCAGGATTCAGTGGCTGCCGTTGAAGCTGCGTATAATGATTCTATAGCCAAGGCTCAGGATATGATAGATTACGAGCAGGACACCCTCACGTTTTTTGATTTCTGCCTTACCGATATGCACAACGTCAACACCTCCGCGTCTCTGTCATTCTTGCTTACCAATAAATCGAATATTGATATTTCACACCTTTGGTTCTGCCTGTATTTTTCAGACAAAAATGGAAATCTACTGAGTAAAAAAGAAGTGATGTTTAATAAAGTTTTTAAAAACGCCCCGGCAGAGGGTGATACGGTACCACGCGGAAATACTCAGAAAATTGACATTATGCTGGATAAAGTAAACACCAACAATATTGCGGAGATATTCGTCTTCCCGCTAAGGGTAAACATGCAGTTTGGTGCCGATGATTATGACTACAGCGACGGTACGATAGATTACTTCCTGAAAGACCATACAAAACTCAAAAACGCCACAGGCAAAGAGCTTATCATCACGTATTAGAATCACGACTGCGATTCTTTTTGTATTTTCGTGCCAGTAAATATTTACTCCGGAAACGGTAAGTAATCAGCCTATTTTTATGGAATCAGAATTCAGTTCAAAGATATCGCGTGAGTTGAACTTAGGCGAAGAAGGTGTTGAAAATACAATTGCGCTGCTTGAAGGAGGAGCCACCATTCCATTCATTGCGCGCTATCGTAAAGAGCTTACCGGCTCTATGGACGAAGTGGCAATTATGGCTATCCGCGACAGGTTGCATCAGCTGCGAGAACTTGAAAAGCGCCGTGAGGCAATTCTTGATTCCATTCGTGAACAGGAAAAAATGACCCCTGAGCTGGAAGTCATCATCAAGGGTGCAGCCACCATGAGCGAGCTTGAAGATATTTATCTTCCCTACAAACAAAAAAAGAAAACGCGCGCTACCATTGCGCGTGCCAAAGGACTGGAGCCGCTTGCCAATCTATTGCTGGCTCAGAATAATTTTGAAATAGAGGCAAAAGCTTCAGATTTTGTTGATGAAGAAAAAGGCGTAAACGATGTGAATGAAGCACTTGCCGGTGCACGCGACATCATAGCCGAATATGTGAACGAGCATCAGGATGTGCGGGCACGCGTCCGGAATTTGTTTGTCCGCGAAAGCGTGATTGTTTCAAAAGTTGTAAAAGGCAAAGAGCTTGAAGGCAATAAATATGAATCGTATTTTGAATTGGCCGAACCGCTGCAACGGGCGCCATCGCATCGGATACTTGCCATGTTTCGAGGTGAGAACGAGGGTTTCCTGAGAATAGGCATTTCTCCTGAAGAGGAAAAAGCCATTCAAATAATTGAGCGTGTTGTTGTAAAAGCCAACAACGAAGCGGCATTGCAGGTGAAGGCGGCTATTAAAGATTCGTATAAACGATTGCTGCAACCGTCTATGGAAACAGAAATGCGGCAGCTATCAAAGGAAAAGGCGGATGCTGAAGCAATTCGCGTATTTGCCGAAAACCTGCGCCAATTGCTGCTTGCACCGCCCTTAGGACAAAAAATCATGCTTGCCATCGACCCCGGGTTTCGTACCGGTTGCAAAGTGGTATGCCTCGACAGACAAGGAAAATTATTGCACAACGAAACCATTTTTCCGCATCCGCCATCGGGCGATGTAAAACATGCCGCCGCCAAAATAACCTCGCTGGTTGACGCGTATAAGATAGAAGCGATTGCCATCGGAAACGGAACGGCAGGAAGGGAAACCGAAGATTTTATCCGTCGCATGCGTTTCAATAAAGATGTGATGGCGGTGATGGTGAATGAAAGCGGCGCATCGGTGTATTCCGCATCGTCGGTGGCACGCGAAGAATTTCCAGACTATGATATCACCGTGCGTGGCGCCGTTTCCATCGGTCGCCGGCTGATGGACCCACTGGCAGAACTGGTGAAGATTGACCCAAAATCTATTGGTGTGGGACAATATCAGCACGATGTAAATCAGACGCTGCTGCAGAACAGCCTCGACGACGTAGTTGTGAATAGTGTGAATCTGGTGGGTGTTGAAGTAAATACATCCAGTAAGGAATTACTCAGTCATGTCTCGGGAATAGGTCCGGCACTGGCAAAAAACATTATTGAATACCGCAATAAAAACGGGGCATTCGGCTCAAGGGCCGAACTGAAAAAAGTACCACGATTGGGCGATAAAGCATTTGAACAGGCTGCCGGATTTTTGCGGATACGCGACGCCAAAAACCTGCTCGACCGCTCGGCGGTGCATCCCGAAAGCTACGAAGTGGTGAAGCAAATGACCAAAAAACTGAATTGCACTATTGCCGACCTGATTGAAAAAAAAGAGCTTCGTGAACAATTAAACCTGCGGGAATTCGTTACAGAAAAGACGGGAATACCTACACTAACGGATATCATCAATGAGCTGGCAAAACCCGGACGCGACCCGAGAGAAAAATTTGATATCTTTGAATTTGATAAAAACGTAACAAAAATAGAAGATCTGGTGCAGGGAATGATACTTCCCGGTATTATTACAAATATCACGGCATTCGGGGCATTTGTAGATATTGGAGTACATCAGGACGGGCTTGTTCACATCAGTCAGCTTGCCGACCGCTTTGTGAAAGACCCGAACGAAGTAATAAAACTGAACCAAAAAGTGAAAGTAAAAGTGATGGAAGTGGATATTGCACGACGCAGAATTAACCTCTCAATGAAAGAAGCAAAATGAGGAATATTTTTACACTTTTATGTTTTTGCGTGTTGTCTTGCTCGCTAATGGCACAAGAAAACAAAAAAGACGACCGTAAAATTGACCGTGAAATAAAAGGCGCATTTATTTTTGGCGGTAACCTTACCCAGATAGAAGGCGATCAGGTATACAACTTCAATAAATTGGGCATACATGCCGGCGTTGCGGGAATACTGCCCATTGGCAAACGATTTTCATTTGAAATTGAAACCCTGTACAATGAAAAAGGCGCCTTTCGCAAATATCCATTTGCATCAGCCGATTCAGGAAGTCTGCCCTGGTATAAATGCAATCTGACCTACCTCGAAGCACCCTTCATGTTTCATTATGAAGACCGCGACACCTGGACGTTTGGTCTCGGTGTTTCGTATGGCCGACTCGTGAAAGCAACAGAAATTGAATGGGGCGGAAAACAGGACTGGTACCGCTTTCCGTACACTAAAAATGAATTTGACATCATTGCCGATTTGCGTTTTCGCTTATATAAACATCTTAAATTCAACGTGCGCTACTCCTACTCCTTAGCAAGCATCCGAACACGAACATTTGACCCAAATAACAACGGCGGTTGGGAGCGCAAGCAGTATAACAACGTAATTACGGTGCGGCTGATGTATCTGCTGAATGAAAAATACCTTCCCGAAAGACACAAACGGGTTAAGAAAAAAAAGAAACAGGATTAATCTATGAACAGCGCACAGCAATGGATTGAGCAACTCGGTCTGCAGCGTCATCCTGAAGGCGGCTGGTTCAAAGAAGTATATCGTTCGCCGGAAATTATTTCAAAAGCACATCTTCCGTCACGCTACAGCGGCGACAGACATTTCGGAACATCCATTTATTTCATGCTTGAAGGCGGCGATTTTTCAGCGTTTCATCGCCTGCAGTCGGATGAAATCTGGTTCTATCACGATGGCTGTCCGCTTTGGCTTTATATAATTGACAGTACAGGAAATCTCCTGAAAATTTTGATCGGGAAGAATATTGCCGAGGGTGCCTGCCTTCAGTACACAATACCTGCCGGATGCTGGTTCGCCGGAAAACCTGTGGATGAAAACGCATTCACACTGTTAGGATGCACCGTTGCTCCCGGATTTGACTTCAGCGATTTTGAACTCGCCAGTCGTGAAAGCCTCATTATTGCCTTCCCTCAACATGCAGCACATATTACTGAGTTTACACGGTAAACAGTATTGAAATAAATTCCGGTATTCAGTAAATTTTTTATTGACTTATGGAATTTGTATAAAAATCAGCTCTTAATGCCTTCTGATTTTAAAAAATCGTATCTTTCAATCAAAATAATATTGTTATGCTAAAACGTATCCTTTTGCTGACGGGCATTCTTGCTCTCATCGTGAATATGAATGCCATGGCATTCGGCTCAAATAATCGTTCGGGAAATTTCATGCTTCCGCCCAAAGATTATGAAAAAGAATGGAAAAAAGCGGATTCACTGATTGAAAAGAGTCTGCCACAGTCGGCACTGGAAGTGGTTGAATATATTTACAACGATTCCAAAACAAAAGGAATCACAGCTCAATTCGTAAAAGCGGTTATTTATAAGCTTAAGCTCAGAGCCGATTACGAAGAAGACGCGGAAGTCAAAAATATTCAGGCACTTGAAACAGAAATTACCGAAGCACAAGAGCCGGTAAGTTCCATTTTGCATTCCATGCTTGCCGAAGTATACTGGGGCTATTATCAGACGAATCGCTACACTATTCTGAACCGTACAGAAACAAAGGATTTCAAGCAGGACGACCTATTAACCTGGGATGCGAAAAAGCTGATTGAGAAAGTGATTTACCATTATCGGCAGTCACTTAAAAATACAGTTGAGCAGCAGAAAATCCGCATTGAGCTCTATGACGCCATCGTTCTGAAAGGCGATGCACCGGCCAAATTCAGACCGACACTGTTCGACTTCCTGGCGCACCGTGCCATTGATTTCTTTATGAATTCAGAATCGGGACTTACATCACCGGCCAATAAGTTTATTATCAACAGCGATGATTACTTCGGTCCGGCTGATGCTTTTACAAAAATGAATATCACTACGGCCGATGAATTCTCGTTGAAGTATTATGCCGTAACATTATTTCAGGAATTGCTGGCATTCCATAGCGCCGACCAGAATCCGGATGCGTTGATAGACGCAGATATGAAGCGACTTCAATTCATTCATCAAAATTCCGTGAGTCCGATTAAAGACAGTCTGTATCTGAAATCGCTTATCGCTTTACGCGACCGTTATCCGGACAGTCCTGCAACTGCCGACATAGCTTATGCCATAGCATTTGAATATCATTCCGACGGCGATTTATACACGCCTCTGGACTCCGATAAACATAAATGGAACAATAAAAAAGCCTATGAAATCTGCGAAAGCACGATAAAAAAATTTCCGGGAACAGACGGCGCACACAATTGCGAATACCTTAAAACACTCATACTTGAGAAACAATTGAGCATCACTACTGAATATGCAAATCTTCCCGATAAGCCTTACAGAGTGCTTGTAACCTATGCCAATGCTCCCGAAATATTTATCCGCATCATCGAAATGGATCCTAAAAAAGACCGCAAACTCAGGGATAATTATTACAACGAAAAGCTTACCGAGCAATACACCCGCATGAATTTCAATAAACAGTGGAGCGTGAAACTGCCCGATGACGGGGATTTCCAAAAACATTCCACCGAAATTGAAATGCCTGCACTCCCGTATGGATACTATATTATTCTTGTTTCAGACAATAATGAATTTTCGTTTGATAACAAACCTGTAGCATACTCTGCAACATGGTGTACCAATATCAGCTACGCCAATCGCGAAAAAGGTGATGGCGCTATGGAATTCAATCTGCTTGAAAGAAATACAGGGAAACCTATAGCCGATGCCAAAATACAGACCTTTGTGAGGGAATACAGCTATACCTCGCGCCTGTACGAATACCGCGACTGGAAATCATTTACAAGCGACAATGACGGCCACTTTGAAGTACCGCCGTTTAAATCCGACAACTACAGCTACAAATATTTTTATGCTGATTTTATGAGCGGAAAAGACCGGCTGATTACCAGCAATTATTTTTATCAGTACTCGTATTATCCGCCTGATACCATCTCGTATGTAAAAACCTTCTTCTTTACCGACAGGGCTATCTACCGGCCCGGGCAGACTATCTATTTCAAAGGAATTGTTCTTCAGACGAAAGCCGGGAAATACAACATTAAACAGGGTTACACAACCGATGTGCAGCTGTATGACGTAAATTATCAGCTGGTGACTTCGCTAAAACTTGTGACCAATGAATTCGGAACGGTGAACGGCAGTTTTACGGCGCCGGCCAACGGAATCACAGGACAGATGTACCTTACCGACGGCAATGGCAACGTATATTTTAATGTTGAAGAATATAAAAGGCCAAAGTTCGAAGCATCGTTTGAACCCGTGAAAGGCACATATAAACTGGGCGAAAAAATAACGGCAACGGCAAAAGCAAAAGCATATGCCGGCAACAACATTGACGGTGCATCGGTGAAATACCGCGTTGTGCGCGAAGCACGCTTCCCTTACTGGGACTGGTACTGGTATCGCCCCTACCCGTCGAATGCATCTGTTGAAATAGCCAGCGGAGAAGCCGTAACGGATGAAAACGGCAACGTTAAAATTGAATTTACAGCACTGCCCGATCTTAGCATTCCCAAAGAAGACAAACCTGTATTTTACTATACGATAACTGCAGATATTACGGATATCAACGGTGAGACACACACAGCCACAAAAGCGGTCCCCGTGGGATACACCGCACTTCAGGTAAGCGTGGGTTTGTCGGCTGAACTGGATAGAAGCGGTAAAAAAGAATTTCCGATTTCCACGACCAATCTGGACGGTGCAACGGAACACACCACCGTGAACATACAGGTATTTCCGCTTAAGCAACCCGAAAAATTATACCGCAGCCGCCTCTGGAGTCAGCCCGATAAATATGTGATGTCGAAGGATGAATATTATTCCAAATTTCCGCTCGACATTTATAAGGACGAAACCAACATTTCGCTCTGGGAAAAAGGTGCACCCATACTTGATGCAAATTTTGACACCGGAAAAGACTCCGTTCTGAAACTGAACGACCTTACAAAATGGGCACCCGGACAGTATTTGCTGGTGATTAGCGCCACCGATAAATACGATGAAAAGGTGGAGAGCAAATCGTATTTCAAAGTGTTCGCACCGGATGAAAAAATAATTCCTGCCAATGAATTTGCATGGCACTGCCTTCTGAAAAGCACCTGCGAACCCGGCGAAAAAGCAACCTTCCTTATTGGTACAAAAGCCGAGAACGTACGCGTACTTTATGAAATAGAATCGCGTGAAAAAATCATTTCAAAAGAATGGATTACACTGAGCAACGAGCAAAAACTGATTGAAATTCCCATCAAAGAAGAATACCGCGGAAACATTGCCTACCATCTTACTTTTGTAAAGGAAAATCGTAGCTATCAGTTCGATAACGTGGTGTATGTGCCCTACACGAATCGCGAACTGGATATAGAATTTGAATCGTTCAGAGATAAACTTTTGCCCGGACAACAGGAAGAATGGAAGATAAAAATCAAAGATAAAAAAGGTGAAAAGCTGGCGGCCGAAATGCTTGCAACGCTTTACGACGGCTCTCTGGATGCATTCCGCGCCAACTACTGGTATTTCAACTTGTGGAACTATTACTACAACCAGCGAAACTGGAATACCACCAACGCCTTCGGGACTGCCATCAGTACATTAACCATAAAACGACCTGAAAATGCCATTGTTCCCATCATACACAGCTATGATTACCTGAACTGGTTCGGCTATTATTTCGGGAATAATGATTACAACGGCTGGTATTATGACTATGATGGCAGTGGTTACGGATATGGAGGTGGCGAAGGCAAGGGAGCTTCTCTGGGTCTTATGGAAGAAAAAGCACCGGCACCTGCCGCCGATCAGGCACAGACTAAAAATGGGAAAAAAGACGGCGGTGGCGACATGACCATAGCGACCGGAACAACGACTGAATTTTTACCCACCGACAAACTTACCGGAGACGAACAAACCAAGGGTGAAGCCGGAAAACAGGAAGGCGGTGGCATACAGGTGAGAAGCAATTTCAATGAAACAGCCTTCTTCTTCCCCGTACTTCAAACCAATGAAAATGGTGAAATCATTATTAAATTCACCGTGCCCGAAGCGCTTACCAAATGGAAGATGATGGGGCTGGCACATACGAAAGATTTAAAATACGGTCAGATTACAAAAGAGCTGGTTACCCAGAAAGACCTGATGGTAGTGCCCAATCCGCCCCGCTTCCTGCGCGAGAATGATAAGATGACCTTCAGCGCCAAAATATCTGATGTGTCCGACAAAGACCTCGAAGGAAATGTAACACTGGAGTTTTTTGATGCCGCCACACTAAAGCCGCTGAACGAGATTATGGGAAATAAAATTTCAACAAAACCTTTTTCCGTGAAAGCAGGACAAAGCACCCTGGCCGAATGGGATATTTCCATTCCCGAAGGCATCGGCGCCATCACCTATAAAGTAATTGCGAAAGCAGGAAATTTCAGCGACGGTGAAGAAATGCCCTTGCCGGTACTAACCAATCGTATGCTCGTTACAGAAGCACTGCCATTGCCCATCAACGGCAAACAGACCAAAAATTTCACCTTTACAAAACTTGCCAATTCGGGAACATCAACGACGCTGAAAAACTTCAAGCTTACGCTGGAATTCACATCAAATCCGGCATGGTACGCTATTCAGGCACTTCCGTATATGATGGAGTATCCTTACGAATGTTCGGAGCAGGTGTTCAACCGTTTTTATGCCAACAGCATTGCATCCTTCGTGATTAACTCAAGTCCTAAAATAAAACAGGTGTTCGACAGCTGGAAGAACTATACGCCTGATGCATTGCTTTCGAATCTTGAAAAAAATCAGGAACTGAAATCGCTGATGCTGGAAGAAACACCCTGGGTGCTGCAGGCAAAAGACGAAAGCGAACGGAAGCAGCGTCTGGCATTGCTGTTCGACCTGAATCGTATGAGTGACGAACTGGGCCGTGCCATGACAAAGCTCATCCGCAAACAGGCAAGCAACGGCGGCTGGCCATGGTTCGACGGCGGTCCCGACGACCGATACATCACACAGTATATTGTTACCGGACTCGGTCATCTCGACCATCTGGGCATAAAATCAATACGCGACGACCAGCGTGTGTGGAGCATGCTGAAAAAGGCAGTAGTGTATCTCGACGACCGTATTGCAGAAGACTATGCCTACATCAAAAAGAATTATCCGAAAACAATGAATGAAAATCATCTGGACAATACGCAAATTCAATATCTGTATGCGCGCAGTTATTTTATGGATGCCATAGAACTGGATGGTGATAATCAAACTGCCTTTAATTATTTTAAAGGACAGGCTCAGAAATACTGGCCATCCACCGGAAAATATATGAACGGCATGATTGCGCTCGCGCTGAATCGTCTCGATGATAAAGCAACACCGGCAGACATTATAAAATCATTGAAAGAAACAGCGCTTCATTCGGAAGAACTCGGCATGTACTGGCGCGATATGCAGCAAGGATATTACTGGTACGAAGCACCCATTGAAACACAGGCCTTGCTGATAGAGTGTTTTGATGAAGTTGCCAACGATACCAAATCAGTAGAAGAATTAAAAATATGGTTGCTGAAGCAAAAACAGACACAGGACTGGAAAACCACCAAAGCCACTGCCGAAGCCTGTTACGCGCTCTTACTGCGTGGCACTGACTTGCTTGTAAGCAGTGAATTGGTAGATATAAGCCTTGGCGGACAAAAGATTGATCCGACCACCATGGACAACGTAAAAGTAGAAGCAGGAACCGGTTATTTTAAAGCATCCTGGTCGGGTGCCGACATCAAGCCCGGGATGGGGAATGTTACGCTTACCAAGCATGATGAGGGCGTTGCATGGGGCGCCATGTACTGGCAGTACTTTGAACAGCTCGATAAAATAACGCCGGCACAAACGCCTTTAAAGCTGGAGAAAAAACTGTTTGTGGTAAGGCAAAGCCCCACCGGTCCTGTGTTGGAGCCTATAACGGAAGCCACCGTTCTGAAGATAGGCGACAAGCTGAAGGTACGTATTGAACTGCGTGTGGACCGCGCCATGGAATACGTACATCTGAAAGACATGCGTGCTTCGGGTTTTGAGCCTGTGAACGTAATCTCGCAGTACAAATATCAGGGCGGATTAGGATATTACGAAAGCACCCGCGATGCCGCGACGAACTTCTTCATCTCATACATGCCGAAAGGAACCTACGTGTTTGAATACCCGATGTTCGTGACACACAAGGGCGATTTCTCAAACGGCGTCACCAGTATCGAATGTATGTACGCCCCTGAGTTCAGCGCGCATTCTGAAGGGATACGGGTGAAGGTCGGTGATTAGGGGTTAGGGAATAGTGAAGAGTGAATAGTGAAGAGTGAAGAGTGAATAGTTGACCATCCCTGAATAGCGTTGACCGGTTTTACTCTCATGGCGCGCGTTTGTAAGTCGTGACAGCAGGCCAGTATGTCCGGTCTTTTCTCATCATTTTATCGATTCTTTTGTCTTGGCACAAACGAAGCTATTGGCGCGCAATTCTATAGCGTGACAGCAAGGAAAAATGAACAGCAATAAGTAATTATAGATTGTGAGAGAAACACCTTGGGGTTGCTATGCCCTGAGTTATCATTCAGAAATAAAAAAAACAGAAGTATTACACACTTATATGATATTTTTATATATTTGTATTGAGATTATAAGTTGAAAGGGAGACTAAAAAGGGTATCTCGCCCGGACAAATATTTGAGTTCCGGGATAAGCATATTAACATGACTGTATCGAGAATATCAAACTTATATTATTTTATAAAAATTTAAATTGATTAATTATGAAAATAAAAAAATTACTCCTCGCGGCACTTGTACTTTTTGCATTTAATTGTCCGGCTCAAACAGTTACTGATATTGACGGAAATGTATATAATACCGTTTCTATCGGGACACAAGTCTGGATGAAAGAAAACCTTAAGGTAAAACATTACCGGAATGGAAATGCGATTCCTAATGTAACAGACAATTCTTCATGGGGAAATCTCACAACCGGAGCAAGAAGTTTCTACGACAACGATTCATTAAACAGTGTTCCGGTATATGGAGGATTATATAACTGGTACGCTGTTAACGACCCTCGTAAAATCTGTCCGCTTAACTGGCATGTACCTAGTGAACCGGAATGGAATGTTTTATCAAAATTTCTCGACAATACTGTTGATACGAATGCCTCGGGTTGGGTAGGTACTCATATTGGCGGTGACATAAAAGAAGCGGGATATTCGCATTGGAACAGTCCAAATGCAGGTGCATCCAATAGCAGTGGTTTCAGCGCCATGCCTGCAGGTACTCGTTATCCTGATGGTTCCTTTCTCAATATTGGGACTCATGCCGATCTTTGGTCATCCACACCCTTTGACGATAATAATATCTGGAGAAGAAATCTGGGATGGGATAAGGCTACGTTTAACCGCAATTATTATGTGAAGACTTATGGCTTTTCAGTACGCTGTATATGTGATTTTGCCAGCAATATTGAGAATAATAATTTTCAAAAAGAGTTTAAGATATTTCCAAATCCGGCCTCAGACAGAATCAATATAAATTACACCGTGACAGAAAATGTAAAAATGCAAATTTATAATATCGTTGGAGCTGTTGTTATTCAAAGTGAATTAATTGGAGGCAGCAATGAAATTGACATAAGTTCATTGTCAAAAGGTATATATATTATCAGACTTACGAACAATACGACCACTGTTCAGCAAAAACTGATTAAAGAATAATCAACAATACATAACGATGGTTTGAATTCGTCGGTGAAGTTCTGTTGGCGAGCGTTTGCATGTCGTGACAGCAGTTAAATTTTAAGGAGACCAAGTCAACATTTCAGGGAGCAAGGTCTAGGTTTGGGCAAACAAAAAAGAGAGCCATCCTTTACAGGACGGCTCTCTTTTTTATTATCATTACGGATGAATCAGCGCAACACGGCTTTCAGTGTTTTCTGAGTGCCGTTTTTGCTGTCGGTGATTTTCACAAAGTAAACGCCGTTTACCATTCCGGTCATTTGGAGCAGTATCTTTTTGTCGGCAGAACTCAGTTTAATTACTTCCTTACCTGTGATGTCATAAACCGCAATATTCATCAAGGCCGTATTGGGGTTGGAAACATAAAACACACCATCCGAAGGATTCGGGCTGATGCCTGTTTTCATCTCTTTGTTTTCGGCAATGCCAAAACTGTTGTCAACAAGCACAATCTGTGTGGCAATATCCGGTATGGTAGTGGCCGGTGTCAGGGAAGTATAAGTCGGCACCCTGTGGTTTGCCCAGGTGTTTGTAATGGTGTTGTACACACCCGTGAAGCGGAGCAGTGTGTCGCGGCCATTATTGTTAAAGGGCACAAAATAGGTATTTGTTCCGGCGCCAAACATTCCCTGCGTATTGTCATAGAAATCGCCTGTAGGCACTGTATATCCGTTGGGTGGTGCATAAGCGGTTCCTATGCCTTTGCCGTAAAAGATGGCATCAACGGGAACAGAAGCGGCAGTAAGTACCGTACCCTGAAACACTGCGATGCCGTCGGCATTGTTACCGGCATTACCAAAAACACCCGAACTTGATTTTGTTCCAAATCCGTCGCCGTTGGTAGTGGTAACATTAATAGTACGAACCCACAACTCACTGCTCAAATCGGCCGAGCCAAGACCATCTATCAGCATGCCGTCACCTCCGACATAAAATACATCGCCGGTATGAACCACGCCGCTTGTCAGGTCAAATTTATAAGAAGTACTGCCGCCCTGAGCCCAGCCGTTTGCTCCGACTGTGCCGTTGTTGGCAACCACTACCGAGAAACTATCGACTGAAAAGTCGATAGTTTCGGTAGCAATAAGCTGTACATATTCATAGATAGAATCCGTTCCGCTGGGATTGAAGTTAACCCCGGATATCAGTATTTGCGACTGTACTGTGCGTGCCGTAAGCACGAAAAACAGTCCAAATAAAAACCATTTCAGTTGATTCGTTTTCATATCTCAGAGGTTATTAAAAATTATTCAACCACCACCTTTTTCAAGGTAACTTTATTACTTGCCAGATCTGAAATGCGAATAATATAAAGTCCTTTGCCGAATGAAGTCAGGTCGATATCAACAGCAGCCGAAGTGGCTGTTGCGCTATAAACCACACTTCCGGTAGCGGAAAGAATCATGATGTCATTACGCTGTGCATCCTGCGAAAAGTCAATCCTGAAGTTACCGTTATTCGGGTTAGGATAGATGTTCACCGATGTGCTGGTATTCTTTGCATCGTTGATATTTACCAGCGGATTCAAACGACCGTGAACAAGAATATCATCAATACGTGAACTGCCACCGGTTGAAACAAGGGCGCCGGGATTAACAGCACTGTCGCTTGTCATAATCCACCTGAGCCATACGTTCGGTTTGTTATTCAGATCCCAGTTTGTGGACACATTATGAAGAACACCGGCACTCCAGTTATCTTTTGCAGAAACGGTCGCACCGTTCACGTCAAACCACCACAGATTGTCGGTACTGTATTCAACTTTCCAGTCGCGGGGGCCGGTACCTGATGAGCGTTGTTTTGATGAGAACTGAATGCTGTCATAACCAAGTGTTGTAAAGTTAACGACCCAGTATTTTGTGCCGTCACCACCGTCCCAGCCCAGTGTTCTGGCAGCCTGACTTGAAGCTCCGGATACGTATGTAATAGCGCCCGTAAAAGAAGGTTCGCGTTTTATTGAGCGTCCAAGATTGGCAGGAATACCACCATCTGAAAGAGTATCATCAGGACTGTTGGGGAATACCCAATAAACCAGTGTATCGATAGGCATAGCACCAAAAATAACCGGTAAACGGTAAGGTGTAACGATAGGATTAAGGGCAGTATCGGTTACGCAGCATACAATAAGCGTATCTGTAACACCCAGAAGCAGCGGTGTGCTCAGAACGAGGTCGGCAGTATCACCGGTCGGGCGGTAGCTTACACTTCCGGTAACGGCATTGAGCCATGAATAGTCAGATACATTCACCGGTCCCATTGTAAATATCGGTTCGCTGAACACCACCACAACATTGCTGACTGATGTTGCATAGGCATCAATAACAGCCGGTGGGAACGTATCAAGAATACTGATTAATATGGGGAATTTATACACTACAGACATTGTATTCAGGGCGGTATCATTGAGGCCGCTAACATACAAGGTGTCGGTTATGCCGCTTGTAAGTCCAACACTCAGTACCAGATCAACGGTATCGTGTGTGGGGCGCAGTGAAACGGAACCGGTAGTTGTAGATAAAAACCAGTTATAATTTGTAGGATCAACGGCGTCCATCGGGAATAAGGGCTCATTGAAGGTAACTGTCACGTGAGTGAGGTCGTTTGCCCATGCATCGGTTGCTACAGGAGGAGTGTTATCAAGAACTGTAGAAACTATTTCAAATTTAGAAACGCCTGTCATTGTATTCAATGCCACATCTTTTACACAGCAAACAAACAAGGTATCCAACGTGCCGCTTATAAGCGGTGTGCTCAGGGTAAGGTCAACGGTATCGAGTGTAGGTCTGAGAACGGCTGTTCCGGTTTGTGTACCAAAAGACCATGTGTAATTTGAAGCGTTTTGTGCCGTAGCTGCATCAAGAGGTTCATCGAAAGCGACCACCACCTGATTCAGGTTGAGTGCCCATGCATCAACTACGGTAGGAGGTGTAACATCGGGAGGAGGAACAGTCCATGAAACATTTACGCTGTCAATAGCAAGTCCGTCATCAGCACCTGTATTGTCAGGGTCGTCCCATTTCACCATCAGGAATGAACCGGCGGGCAGTGAAAGACCCGGCAGAGCTACTGCGGTAAATTTAGTGCGGTATGCAGATGAATCACCATACAACGCACCACCCGGTGATGAATTTACGATGCTGTAAAAATCAAGTGCTGCCACTTTGGTCCATCCCGCATTTACGCCGGGAGAAACACTCGTAATCAGCGTGGGGCTAACTTTATACCATACAGAGTCAGCCTGAGGAGTCGTGCCTCCGCCTTTTCTCCACTGTTCACCGGTATATGCCACCAGCACGCTGGTAATTGTAGAAGTGGTATTATTCTGAAACTGTACACCAAAAGCAATACTTCCGGTGCTGCCCGATGCAAGTGAACCCAATGCACGGTCAGTGCTGCCGTTCTTGCCGTAGCTCCACAATCCGCCTGAGGTTTGACCGCCACCACCGGCAGTTAATGTATTTGTTCCAAGAGCTCTGGATGCCCACCAGTTTGCAAGTGTAGAATTATCAACCCAGGGCGTTGAGCCCGTATTAATAAGACCGTCGAAAGTCTGCAAATAACTACCGTTTCCGGTAATAGATACTTGCGCCTTCACGGGCATAGCCATTGCGAAAAGCATGCACAAAATGGCTGCAAACGTAATTCTTGTTTTCATAATTTGTGTTTTATGTTTTACTAAAGGATTAATTTCTTTGAATATACCTTATCAAAAGTAATATCAAGATTGGCAAATCTAACCATTTTACATTAAATTTATATTAAGTATTTTGAAAGTTGTAAACATCATTGTGTGTATTTGGATGTTTCAAAAAAAGCCTCCACAAACGGGAGGCTTTTCACTTTTAAAAACAGGCAATTATTTTTTATCGTCTTTAACTTCTTCAAAATCCACATCGGTTACTTCGTCACCGCCTTTTTTATCCTGGGGAGGATTTTCCTGACCCGGCTCCGGATTCTGTCCTTGCGTGGCTTTATACATTTCTTCGCTGGCGGCTTGCCATGCAGCATTCAGCGTGGTCATAGCTTTATCGATTTCTGCCAAATCCTGACTTTTATGAGCATTTTTCAGCTCTTCAAGACCTTTGTCAATGGCTTCTTTTTTTGCCGGCGGAATTTTATCTCCGTATTCCTTAATCTGCTTTTCAGTCTGGAATATCAGTGAATCGGCGGCATTCAGTTTGTCAACCCTTTCGCGCTGCTGACGGTCGCTTTCAGAATTTGCCAGAGCTTCTTCTTTCATCTTCTTAATCTCGGCATCGCTCAACCCCGATGATGCTTCGATACGAATCTGCTGTGTTTTGCCGGTAGCTTTATCTTTGGCAGACACATTCAGAATACCGTTGGCATCAATATCAAAGGTAACTTCAATCTGAGGCACACCGCGCGGGGCAGGTGGAATACCATCGAGATGGAAGCGGCCGATACTTTTATTTCCGGTTGCCATGGGACGTTCGCCCTGCAGAATATGTATTTCAACAGATGTCTGGCTGTCGGAAGCCGTAGAGAATACTTCAGATTTCTTGATAGGAATTGTAGTGTTTGAATCAATGAGTTTGGTCATAACGCCACCCATTGTTTCTATACCGAGTGAAAGCGGAGTTACATCGAGCAGCAGCACGTCTTTTACTTCGCCTGTAAGCACGCCGCCCTGTATTGCAGCACCAATGGCCACAACCTCATCGGGATTCACGCCTTTTGACGGGGCTTTTCCAAAGAAATCCTCAACTAATTTCTGAATCACCGGCATACGTGTTGAACCGCCCACCAGAATCACTTCATCAATATCTTTTGTGGTCATACCTGCATCGTTCAGTGCTTTGCGGCAAGGTTCCACTGTTGCCTGAATCAAATCGTCACAGAGTTGTTCGAATTTGGCGCGGGTAAGTGTTTTCACAAGATGTTTCGGGATACCGTCAACGGGCATGATGTATGGCAGGTTGATTTCCGTCTGTGTTGAGCTCGAAAGTTCAATTTTTGCTTTTTCGGCGGCTTCTTTCAGGCGCTGTAATGCCATTGGGTCGCGGCGCAGGTCAATACCTTCATCGTTTTTAAATTCGTCGGCCAGCCAGTCAATCACGCGCTGGTCAAAGTCATCACCGCCAAGGTGGGTATCGCCATTGGTAGATTTCACTTCAAACACACCTTCACCGAGTTCAAGAATCGAAATATCGAAGGTACCGCCACCAAGGTCATAAACGGCTATTTTGATATCCTTGTTCTTTTTATCAAGACCATAGGCAAGCGCAGCGGCTGTAGGTTCATTAATAATACGTTTCACATTGAGACCGGCAATTTCACCGGCTTCCTTTGTAGCCTGACGCTGCGAATCGCTGAAATACGCAGGTACTGTAATTACTGCATCGGTTACTTCCGTACCCAGATAATCTTCGGCGGTTTTCTTCATTTTCTGAAGCACCATAGCCGAAATTTCCTGCGGAGTAAACAAACGTTCGTCAATACGCACGCGGGCTGTGTTATTGTCGCCTTTTTCAATTTTATACGGTACGCGTGAAATTTCTTTGGTTATGCGGTCGTATGATTCGCCCATAATCCGTTTTATTGAAGAAACGGTTTTTGCAGGATTGGTAATGGCCTGACGTTTTGCCGGGTCACCTACCTTGCGTTCTCCGTTTTCCGTAAAAGCTACAACCGAAGGGGTGGTGCGTTTTCCTTCGCTGTTGGGAATAACAACAGGTTCGCTGCCTTCCATCACGGCCACACAAGAGTTTGTGGTTCCTAAATCTATTCCAATGATTTTTCCCATTTTATAAGGTTTTAAAAATTGATATTTCTGTGTTGATGCCTGCCTTTGTCAATCGTTGTGCCAAGCCGTATTTTTGTCAATAGAGTGTAATTCTGACAGTAAATAATAGTACAGGCCTGACTGGTGTCACGATTTAATGACAAAACGACAGCGATAATAAAAAGTGCTTGTTTTGTGGCAGCTACACCATAACAGATTTGCAATGCTTGCCCTGCCATGTGTCGCGTTCGGTCATTCTCTTTTCAATGAGCCGGAGCAGCTCGTCGCCACGCATTAAGCCCCAGGCGGGGCCGGCCAGAAAGCGGGGCGGAACTTCGGCGGTAAGCCGTTCAACCGTAATTGCAGGATGCAGGCGTTCCAGAAAATCAATTACGAATTCAATGTATTCATCGCGTGCAAACAATTGAAAGTGCTGCGGATGCTGCTCAAATTCCAGTGCCATGGCCGTTTCTTTGATAATCTGCAGTTGGTGAATTTTTATGCTGTTCACAGGCAGTTCCGAAATAATGTCAGCTTCAGCAAGCATTTGTTCTCTGCTTTCGCCCGGAAGGCCCATGATAAGATGCACGCCTGTATGCAAGCCCCTTTCAGCGCTTGCCCTGATGGCTTTTAAGGATGCGCTAAAATCATGACCACGATGAACCCTGAGCAGTGTTTCATCATAACAGGATTCCACGCCAAACTCTATAAAAACATGGTGATTTTTTGATAATTCCTGCAGATAATCCAGTTTCTCGGCGTCGATACAATCAGGGCGTGTACCAATAGAAATTCCTGAAATATCAGGATGCACAAGAGCTTCAGAATATATTGTTTTCAGTTTTTCGATGGAGGCATACGTATTAGAATATGCCTGAAAATAGGCCAGGTATTGTCCGGCATGCCGATAACGCACTTTATGAAAGGCAATACCTTCGTCAATTTGCCGGGTTATTGATTTCCCGGGAAGGCAGTACGAAGGATTAAAAGCGTCATTATTACAAAAGGTGCATCCGCCCAGGGCCAAAGAGCCGTCACGGTTGGGACAACTGAAACCGGCGTCGATGCTCAGTTTTTGAAGTCGTGTGCCGTACTTTTTCTTACAGTGTTCCGAAAAGGCATTAAAGCGGCGGATTCCACCCCATGGATAGTTGCTCATAAACTAAAAAAATGAGATTCCCCGCAAGGGATAACCTCAATTTGTGATACAATGATGCTTTCAATGCCAATCCAGACTTAATAATCTAACTCTATGGCTCTCTGCGCCTTCTCAGTGCACCTCTGTGAAATAAAAAAAACTGACACGGAGAAACACTGAGATATCGCGGAGTTACAAAGAGAAAATCTATCCCTTGATTCGCATTATTAGTACAATAAATATTTTTTGGAAGAATTTTTCCAGCCTGCATCGCTTTTATAGTCGGCAAAAAAGATCACCAGATCGGCATCGCTTTTATAGTCGCAGAAGTAAATGGTGACATTTGCATCGCTCTTATAATTGCAGAAATACCATAGCCCGTCGTTGCCGCTTGCGTCGCTTGAATACTGACATTTATATACAACCAGATCGGCATCACTTTTATAGTCGGCTACGTATACTTTCACTTTTGCATCGCTTTTGTATTCGCAGGAGAATACTTTTTGTGCGTTTACTGCACCGATCATGAGAACAAATACTGCAAGCATTGCAGTAACTCTGAATAAGAAGGCGTGTTTTTTCATTTTTTCCTGATTTAGGTTATAATTTCATTGATTGGAAACACAATAATCATTCCGCCGATTTTTGCTCAGCGCTTTTAAGACTCTTATACTGAAACAGCGACAACACAATATACAACAGTATAACCATGGGCACTGCCACAAAATAAAACAAAACTATCAACACCAATGATGTAATAATAAAAATATATCTAAGTTGATTTCCTTTCCATCCAAAGCCGCTGAATTTCATAGCAAATAAAGGCACATTGGACACCAATAAAAAGGAAAGCAGCAAGGTTCCGGAAATCAGAATTGCCGGATGCAGTATAAAGAAGAACAGATAATCATTCCAGGGAAAGAGCGGCGACAGGTATTGTTTTGAAATCAGCGGAAGCAATGACATGATAAGTATGCCATTTGCAGGTGTGGGCAGCCCGCGAAAAGAAGATGTTTGGCGCTCATCCACATTAAAAATGGCAAGTCTGACCGCAGAAAATGCAGGAATTATAAACGCCAGAAAGGGCGTGTATGAGGGAAGTCCGACCGGCCAGGCACTCAGGCTCAGCTGAAGCAGCATAAACATGGCCACTCCGGGTGCCAGTCCGAATGAAATAACATCGGCAAGTGAGTCCAGCTGCTTCCCGATTTCTGATTTGACATGCAGCAGACGAGCCACAAAGCCATCACTGAAATCAAAAGCCGCTGCTGCCAATACCAACCATGTAGCTGTAACCAGATGACCTCCATATAGAAAATGAATAGCCACACAACCACACACCAGATTCATGCAGGTAAGAAAATTCGGGATATTGCGTTTAAGCCACATTGTAACGGGATATTATTTTTTTCTAATCTTTGCAAATATACTCATTTGAATAATATTTTTGCAAACGCATAATGGCTATATAAATATTGCTAACTTTGCCTGTTAATATATCACTAAGGAATTTTACTTAATTATCACATCAATATATTTTTCAAGCACTTAGTATTATAAAATTCTGTTAATTCTCAAATTGGGGTGCAATGAGTAAAATTATATTCAGAGAAGTACAAAAAGTAAGGCAGTGGTGGATTTGGGCGATTGTTGGCTTGTTAGTTCTTGGTTACGGATTTATAATTTTTGAACGTTTAGTTATCAGCAGTCCTTTTGAACCCCACGTTATATCTATTTACAACGTTTTCGCTCTCGGTGGCATTCCTCTGGTAATTTTCATTTTTACATTCACCATGAAGCTAATCACCGAAATATGCGACGACGGCATATATTACAAGTTTTTTCCATTTATGCTGCGCTATCACTTCATTCCATGGAATGAAATTGAGAAGGTTTACATGCGTGAATATCATCCCATCAGCGATTACGGCGGTTGGGGTATTCGCTTTGGTTCTTCCCATGGAAAAGCATTTAATGTAAGCGGCAACTGGGGGCTTCAGATTGAGCTTAAAAACGGGAAAAAGGTATTGTTCGGTACTCAGAAAAGGGCATCCATGGAAAATGTAATCATCGCGATAAAAGAAAAAACAGGCATCAAAAATTTCGAGATGTACGATAAATCGGGACTTTAAAAGTCTTAATATTATTCATAAACCGGCATTTTTATGTCCGGTTTTTTTTTATCTTGCGACCAAACTAAATTTAGAATTATGAAACGGTTTTATATCGCCGCTCTGTGCATCCTTTCAATGATATCAGCAGTTTCACCGGGATGCACGTCCGGCAGAGACAATAAAAAAATCAACGCCGCTGATCCTGTTTTTGAAAAAGGCGCCATTACAGCATCTGTAAGCTGCGAAAAAGACCGGACCGTTACTTACACATTATACCTTCCTGCCAGTTATGATTCACTTAAAAAATACCCCATAATTCTGGCCTTTGATTCACATGGTACCGGTAATATACCGGTTGAATTATTCCGCGAACAGGCAGAAAAATACGGGTACATCATTGCCGGGTCAAATAATTCGCGCAACGGACAATCGCTTGAGGCCAATCTTGGATTTTATGATATTATGCTGGGTGATTTACTCACACGATTTTCTGTTGACCGCACAAGAATTTACACTGCAGGATTTTCGGGAGGCGCCAGAGTTGCAAGCGGTGCAGCCATTCTGAGAGGTGGGATTTCGGGCGTTATCGGATGCTCTGCAGGATTTCCGCAGACAGAAAAACCTATCAGTCAGAAATTCGATTTTATTGGTTTTGGTGGTACCGACGATATGAACTACGCCGAAATGGTGAACCTTGACCGTGCACTTGAAAAAAACGCATTTCGTCATCAGCTCATCACCTTTGACGGAACGCATGCGTGGCCACCCAAAGCAATGGTAAGCGAAGCGTTTGTTTTCTTCGAACTGATGGCAATGAAAGATGGCAAGCTGGCAAAGAATGATGATTATATAAAAACGGCACTGGGTGTGGCGCAACAAAAAATAGATTCTGCATCTTCGGCCGGAAAAAAATATGAAGAATATCTTCTGTATGTTAAGCTGGTTCGCTATTTTGACGGACTTGCCGACATAACAAAGCAGAAAGAAGCCCTTGCAAAACTTGAAGCTTCTGCTGCAGTTAAGCAGAAACAAAAAGAAATTGAATACAGTGAAAAGAAAGAGTTGTACCTGCAATCGGAGTACATGAAATCTCTTCAGGAAAAAGATGCCAAGTGGTGGAAAGCTGAAACTGCCAGGCTGAACGAATTTGTAAAAAAATCGCAAAATACAGATGAAAAGCACTTGACCGTGCGCGTTCTCGAATACCTGAGTCTGGCGGCATATTCAACAGCCAATGCGCTGCTGCAGCAGAACAGGCTTGATGAAGCCGAACGCTATATTGAGCTGTACAGTATTATCGACCCTGATAATTCTGAATACGCGTACATGTTTGCGACCTTATACCTTAAAAAAGGTGAAAAAGAGAAATCGCTCACGTCTCTTGAAAAAGCTGTTGAGCTTGGTTTTAATGATCTTTCGAGATTGCAGAACGATACCTCATTCACAAAGATACGTGCCGAAGAAAAATATTTGAAAATTGTGGAAAAGCTGTCCGGCTCAGGAAAATAGTCTTATCTCTTATGTCTAATATCTGTTGTCTAAGTATTAGTGTGCTTCGAGCCAGTTTTTGCCCGAATTAATATCCACTTCTACAGGCACCAATAAGGGAACAGCATCCTGCATAAGGCGAATCACAACAGGTTTCAGCTGTTCAAGTTCCGACTGATGCACATCGAACACCAACTCATCATGCACCTGCAACACCATTTTGGATAACATTTTATGTTCGCGGAGATACTTGTGAATATTAATCATGGCAATTTTTATCATGTCGGCAGCACTGCCCTGAATAGGAGCATTGATAGCATTTCGCTCGGCAAATCCGCGGATTACGCCATTTCCGGCATTAATATCGCGCAGGTAACGACGGCGATTTTTAATTGTTTCAACGTATCCGTTTTTACGCGCAGATTCAATGGTATCATTCATAAACTTTTTGATAGAAGGATATTTTTCGAAATACTGTTCAATGATTTCGGCTGCTTCTTTTCGGGGAATGCCTAATCGTTCGGACAGTCCAAAAGCACTTATACCGTAAATGATTCCGAAGTTCACCATTTTTGCATTGCGGCGCATGTCCTTAGTGACGTCAGCCACATCAATACCATAAACCCTTGCGGCTGTAGCAGCATGAATATCGAGACCATTTTTAAAATCTTCTATCATATGCTTTTCGCCACTGATAGAAGCGATGATGCGTAATTCTATCTGGCTGTAGTCGGCAGAAAGCAGCACATAGTCATCGTTTCGGGGTACAAAGGCTTTGCGGATCTCACGTCCACGTTCAGTACGAATGGGGATATTCTGCAGGTTCGGATTGTTTGAACTGAGCCTGCCCGTAGCTGCCACCGCCTGATTGAACGAGGTATGAACGCGACCGGTACGCGGGTTAATCATCTCCGGAAGGGTATCGACATAGGTCGATTTCAGTTTGGTAAGCGAACGGTAATCGAGAATGGCCTGAACAATGGGATGTTTATTCAAGAGTTTTGCCAGCACATCTTCAGCCGTGGAATATTGTTTGGTTGCAGTCTTTTTGGGCTTTTCGGCAATTTTAAGGCGGTCGAATAAAATATCGCCGAGTTGCTTTGGCGAAGAAATATTGAATTCTGTTCCGGCCATCTGAAAAATATCAAGTTCAAGCTGCTTTACTTCACTAAGCAGTTGTGCGGAATAATCGTTGAGTGCCTGCTTGTCAATTTTAATACCTTCGGCTTCCATGGCTGCGAGCACCGGTATCAAAGGTGTTTCAATCTCATTGAACAAGGGCTCGGTGTTTGTCTTCTTTAATTCCGGAAGAAAAACATTACGTAATTGCAGCGTAACATCGGCATCTTCGGCAGCATATTCACAAAGCTGGTCAAGGGGTACATTGCGCATACTCCCCTGCCCTTTCCCTTTTTTGCCTATCAGCGATTCAATAGGTACAGGTGAATAATCGAGGTATGTTTCGGAAAGGAAATCCATATTGTGCCGCTGATCGGGCTGCAGCAGGTAATGCGCTATCATAGTATCGAACAGAGTTCCGTTTACCTCAATATCATACCAGCGGAGCATCGCAATGTCAAACTTCAGATTCTGCCCTGTTTTTGCTATTCCTGCATCTTCGAATAAATCTTTGAATTCAGCAACAATGGCATATGCCTCATTGTAATTTTCGGGAAGTGCCACATACCAGGCTTCGTGTGGCTTTATAGCAAATGAAAAGCCAATGAGTTCACTTCTGCCATGATCAATGCCCGTGGTTTCTGTATCGAAACAAAAACTCTTTACGGACTTTAATTTCTCAATCAGCTGCCGACGTTTTTCGGGCGTATCAATCAAATAATAATCATGCGCCACATCGGCAATGCCACGCTTGTTGGAAACGGTTTCCACTTTTTCATCGGCCGAAGAAAACAGGTCGAATTGTGCTGATGGCTGAGTTTGCTGTACCGGTGCAGGCTTCACACCATCCTTCACACTTAAATCGGTAAACACGCGATTTGCAAACGTTCGGAATTCAAGTTCATCTAACAGCTCCCGCAACACTTCACGGTCGGGTTCGCCCAGATGCAGGTTCTCTTCGTGAAATTCAACAGGAACATCAAGAATGATGGTAGCGAGCGATTTCGACTGCAGTGCAATATCTTTGTGCGTTTCCACAAGACTGCGCCAACGCGGATTCGATATCTCCGATGAACGGCGAATCAGCTCTTCGATAGAGCCGAATTCAGCAATCAGTTTTTTTGCCGTGACCTCGCCAAATCCGGGAATACCGGGAATATTATCAGATGCATCGCCCCATAAACCAAGCAGGTCAATGAGCTGTTTCGGTTCTTTAATACTGAACTTTTCGCAGACTTCCTTAACACCAAGTACTTCAGCCTTCACCCCAAATTTAGCCGGCTTATAAATGAAGGTTTTTTCGGTCACCAACTGCCCGAAATCTTTGTCGGAAGTCATCATATAGGTAGTAAAACCGGCTTGTTCAGCTTTTACAGAAAGTGTGCCGATAATATCATCCGCTTCGTAGCCTTCCATCATTATTATAGGAATATTGAATGCCTCAATAAGTCTTTTGATGTAAGGAAGCGCCAAAGAGATATCATCAGGCATGGCTTCGCGATTTGCTTTATACATAGCAAAATCATCATGCCTTACCGTCGGTGCCTGTGTATCGAATGCAACGCCAATATGAGTAGGTTTTTCATTTTTCAATACTTCATAAATGGTATTCGCGAAACCCAAAATTGCTGATGTATTCAGTCCTTTTGAATTGACATGCGGATTTTTATTTAATGCATAGTACGCACGGTAAATAAGAGCCATGGCGTCAAGCAGGAATAATCTTTTATCGTCGGGCATAAAGTGTTCTTTGTGGTAAAATTAGTCAAATAATCGGGAAATAGTAGAAAGTCATAAGTCGAGAGTCGAGAGTCGTAAGTCGAGAGTCGAGAGTTCATAAAGTAGAAATAAAATATTTAGTTCCTAATTCTTAGTTCCTGACTACATTTGCATTAAAAGCAAACGATAAATATGATTCGAAAATTCAAAGTGCTCATGTTTTTTCTATTGCCGGTTTCACTGTTTGCACAGGAAGCACGCTATATTGACAGCACGTACACATGGACGGTCTTGAGTATAGGCTTCGCCAATAACTATTCCACCGCGTATTTACGAATGAAAGGCGATACGGTGTTTGGTGCCAACAATTATAAAAAACTTTATAGTTCCGGTGATTCCGCTTTTTCACTATCCACGTATGAAGGCGGAATCAGGCAGGATACACTGAACAAAAAAGTGTATTTCAGAAGTTGGGATATAGGTTGCGGACCCGAAGAAACCATTGCTGATTTTTCGCTTCACAAAGGCGATTCATCGCAATCATACGTTTGCGCTCCCATGTTCTATGCGGTTGATTCGGTCGATTCGGTTTACATAGATGGCGCACTGAAAATGCGGCAGATTTACGGCCTCAGTTTATCCGGAATGCCCGAATACAGTATCGAAGGCATCGGCAGCAGTTTTTCACTTATCAAACCGCACTGGAACTTCTGTGTAGCAGATCTTGAATATCATGTTACCTGCGTACACAGTAAAACTTCGATTGTGTGGACCAATCCGGCTTTCAACAACTGTGTGGTAAGCGGAACTCAGGAAAATACTACATTGCCTGAGGTGATTTCAATTTCGCCCAATCCTGTAACAGGAATTTCTGTAATTGAGTTAAACCATCATGATTGCGGGGTTTTCAAAATATTTGATATCAACGGCAGATGTGTGAGCTCTTTAGATTGCCGGGCAAAACCATATCTTTTATTACATGCCGCCGATTATAAAAAAGGAATGTATTTTTACAGAGCAGAATGTAGTGGCAGTGTTGAAAGTGGGAAGTTTATTATTAAATAGTCGAGAGTCAAGAGTCGATAGTCGTAAGTCGGGAGTCGTAAGTCGAGAGTCGAGAGTCGAGAGTCAAAAGTCAAAAGTCAAAAGTAAAAAGTAAAAAGATAAAAGATAAAATAAAATGTATTATCTGAGCATTACCCCGGAGGGGTTTAAGGTCAGTAGAAGGAATGATTGATTAGATACCGGGGGCGCACGAATGATTTTGATTGGAATTTATGATGTCTCATGCGCCGCAAATGTCGAGAGTCAAAAGTAAAAAGATAAAAGATAATATAAATTGCATTTTATGAAAGCAAAACAAATTGGCTGGAGCGACTGGATGGTCTTTGATAAAGAAACGGTTAACGCTTTTTTACCGGACGAACTGGGCATTTACAGACTTCGTACCGCCGGAGATGTGCAGTTCATACTGAAGCGCGATGACGACGGCTCGGTTTACTGGACCGCTGATTTTAATGTGACGGAAGCAAACCGTAAAAAAATTGAGGATTCGGATCCGATGCTCGTCATCAATAATAAAGACAATGTATTTACCTTTCTGGTATATGCCGGAAGCTCAGTGGATGGCAGCCTGAAAAAACGGCTGTTGTCACTTCTTTCAAGCAAGAAAAAAACGGGGCTCAGAAATCTGCTCGATGTAAAGTTGCCCTTAGGTGTTTCGTATATGCTCACAACGCAGCCCGAACACGACGAAGCACGCTTCGTCGAAGAATATACAACCATCACCAAAGGGTTTTATCCGCCCTGCGATTGTGACATGAATCTATCAGCTCACTAAGGCAACCCAGTCTTTTACTTCTTCAGCAGTCGGCGCTTTGATGTCGAGTTTGAGTTTTTTGCGAAGTCCGCAGATATCATTGAATAATTTATTCGGATTCGCAGTTTTCAGTGCTTCTGGTGTTGCAAATCCTGCCTTCATAATCAGTTCAGCATATTCGGCAGGTATACCTTTCGACACAAGATCATCGCCTTCTGTAGCAACAGCTACAATTTCAGGTTTCATTTGAGGAAAGAACAGCACATCCTGAATTGAATTTGAATTTGTTATAATCATCGATAAACGGTCGATACCAATGCCAAGGCCAGCTGTTGGCGGCATTCCGTATTCAAGTGCGCGTAAGAAATCTTCGTCAAGGACCATAGATTCATCATCGCCCCTTTTGCCGAGCTCGAGCTGTGATTCGAAGCGGTTGCGCTGATCAATGGGGTCATTCAGTTCAGAAAACGCATTGCAGAGTTCTTTACCATTCACAATTGCTTCGAAACGCTCCACCATGCCTTCTTTGCTGCGATGTTTTTTGGCAAGCGGCGACATCTCCACAGGGTAATCGGTGATGAATGTGGGCTGAATAAGATTGGGTTCGCAGGTTCCGCCAAAAATCTCATCAATAATCTTTCCTTTTGCCATGGACGGCGTCAGTTCAACGTTCAGTTTTGCAGCAGTTTCGCGCAAAGCGGCTTCATCCATAGCTGAAATATCAATACCCGTAAAATGCCGGATTACTTCAAACATGGTAAAACGTTTCCACGGACGTTTGAAATCAATTTTATGTGCACCGACTTCAACAATGGTGGTTCCATGAATATCAAGCGCAATGCGCTCAACCATTTCTTCCACCAGATCCATCATCCATTCATAATCTTTATACGCCACATAAAGTTCCATCTGCGTAAATTCCGGATTATGAAAACGGTCCATTCCTTCGTTACGGAAGTCTTTGGCAAATTCAAATACGCCTTCGTATCCGCCCACTATCAAACGTTTCAGATAAAGCTCGTTAGCTATTCTGAGATACAACGTAATATCGAGGGCATTGTGATGCGTTTTAAAAGGTCGTGCAGCAGCACCACCGTATAAGGGCTGCAATACGGGTGTTTCAACTTCAAGGTATCCTTTTTCGGCGAGGTATGAACGCATTGAACCTACCAGCTTTGCACGTTTCACAAAAGTTTCTCTGACGCCGGGATTCACAATAAGGTCGACATAACGCTGACGATAGCGTTGTTCCGGTTCAGTAAATGCATCGAATAACACATCATCTTTTTCTTTAACAATAGGCAGCGGACGCAGCGATTTGCTCAGGAGTTTGAACTCCTTTACATGCAGCGTAATTTCGCCCATCTGAGTGATAAATACAAATCCTTTCACACCAATAATATCACCGATATCAAGGAGCTTTTTAAACACGGTATTGTACATCGTTTTGTCTTCATCGGGACAAATATCATCGCGTTTTATGTAGAGCTGCAAACGTCCCGAAGCATCCTGAATCTCCATAAACGAAGCTGCGCCCATGATGCGGCGGCTCATGATACGTCCGGCTACTGCGACATCCTGATAAAGACCTGATTCAGCCTTGAATTGATTGTTAATATCTGCAGCCGTAGCATTGCAGTTATAGGTATCGGCAGGATAAGGATTGATGCCGAGTTTATAAAGTTCTTCGAGGCTCTGCCTCCGAATGGTTTCCTGTTCACTGAGTTGCATAATAATATGATTTATTCCGGTTAACCGGAAATTTGCGCAAAGATACACAAACGCCTTGAAAAAAATATTCCGGTAACGGAACCAAAAAATTAACCTGTCCGGAACCTTTTTTTTTGTGATGCGTACAAGGCTGTAATTCCGGGGGGAAGAAGGACAATTTATAAAACGGAGCACTCCGTTACAATCAGAAGTATTAACTTTGTAATTAAGACAGAAATGATAATGGTAAACGCACAATTCCGCGATCTGGGACTCATAGATTATGAAAAATGCCTTTCTCTGCAGGAAGAGCTGTTTTCCGAGTCGCTCGCAATTAAGGGAATGCCTGACACTTCGAGTGTAGCTATTGTTCCTGACAACTACATGATTTTCTGTGAACACCCGCATGTTTATACGTTAGGAAAAAGCGGTAAAGAATCGAACCTGCTGCTGGATTACCTGCAGTTGAAGTCGAAGGAAGCCACCTTTTTCAAAACAAACCGCGGTGGAGATATCACCTACCATGGTCCCGGTCAAATAGTCGGTTATCCGGTGATTGATTTGGAACAGTTCGGAATGTCGCTGCGTAATTATATTTACAATATTGAGGAAAGCATTATCCGTGCGCTAAAAGTATATGGCATCAGAGCGAGTCGCATGGAAAAAGCAGCCGGTGTGTGGCTGAATCCGGATACGCCCCGTGCCCGTAAAATATGCGCGATTGGTGTGCGAAGCAGCCGTTACATTACTATGCATGGCTTTGCATTCAATGTAAATACCGACCTGAATTATTTCAACTATATTAACCCTTGTGGTTTCACAGATAAGTCGGTGACTTCGTTAGCGCGTGAACTGGGCGCATTGCAGGATATGGACAAGGTAAAAGAAACCGTAAAAAAACAATTCTGCGAAGTGTTTGATATGGACCTGAAAGAGTATAATTCATTTTCACCAAAACAGGCCAGCTAATTCTTGCTTTGCAAGCATAAACTCCTTCATTATTTCATCAATAATAAGTGCTGCCGGTTTTATCTCTTTGATAAATCCCGATGCCTGACCGATTTCAAGCTCGCCTTCTTCAAGGTCGCCTTCAAACATACCTTTGCGTGACCTGCTGTGACCCAGCAGTAATTTCAATTCTTCCGGATTCGCACCTGCATCTTCGGCGGCTTTGATTTCGTTATAAAATTTATTCTTCAGCAGACGCACAGGAACCACCTTGCGCAACGCCAGCATCGTATCGCCGTCTTTAGAATTTATCAACGCTTGTTTGAATGCTTCGTGAGCTGAGGATTCCGCGGAGGCCACAAAGCGGGTTCCAATCTGGACACCTTCAGCGCCAAGCGCAAATGCCGCTAACATTGAACGGCCGGTCGCTATGCCGCCTGCAGCTATCAACGGAACAGTCACCACATCGCGTATCATCGGAATCAGTGTCATGGTGGTAGTTTCTTCAATACCGTTATGACCACCGGCTTCAAAGCCTTCGGCAACAATGGCATCCACACCCGCTTCTTCACATTTTCGGGCAAACTTAGTATTCGCAATCACATGTACAACGGTAATACCATGTTCTTTAAGTTTTGAAGTATATTTCGACGGACTTCCCGCCGAGGTAAAAACAACAGGAACTTTTTCTTCAATAACCAAATTTATAAAGGATTCCGAATGTTGAAAAAGCAAGGGAATATTCACACCAAAAGGCTTGTCCGTGGCATTTTTGCATTTGCTGATGTGTATTTTCAAAATATCAGGATCCATGCTGCCGGAGCCAATCAGACCAAGACCACCGGCATTGCTTACGGCCGATGCGAGTTCCCATCCGCTGCACCAAATCATGCCTGCCTGTATAATAGGAATGTTGATTTTAAAAAGTTCGGTTATTCTGTTCATGTTGGGGGTTGGGGGTTGGGGGTTGAGGATTAGGGATTAAAAAAAAATAAATAATTAGCAATTTGTATTCAAAAAAAATGACAAAACAGCTATTCAATATTCGCAAAGATAAAAAAAGAAACAGGAAAATTATGAATCAAAACAGGCGTATTCCGAGATTGCCTCCTGCCCAGAAGTTGAAATATGAAGCCGAGTTTTCCGTCATGTAAATGGAATAGGGAGAAAGTGATTTGTTATAACTTTCCTGACCGCTCAGTTTTTGCTGATAGTTACAATACAAAGCCGGTCCTGCGATAATTGCAAGCTTTTTTGTCAGGCGGATGCCGAGTGTCATTTCGTAAGAGAACAATGCATCGTGAGTTGCTTTCAAGCCATTGTCAAAAATCTTATACGCGATTAATGAAACATCCATACTTGCGCGTTTTCCAAATTTTATTTCCGAGCCCAGTCCGTATCCTGCAGCAAACATATTACCGGATGATGGGCGGTAACCAGCACTGATTACATTATGGAACAGCGGCATTCCGGTGCGGAACGTTGCCTGCGCATAAAACGTTTCGCCGCCTGTAATATCCAGTTTATGAAAACCCGAGTGTGAAAAGCTGAGCAATCCAAGTGCAAAGCCATTCAACGTATCGCTGATATTAATAATACCCAGTTGCGCTCCGTCAACCCTGCGTGCATAATTAAAAAATCCTGCCAATTGTGCGCCCCGCATGCTATTACGGGCAATATTCGCAAAACCGGCAATCTGCAATCCTTTTACAGCTCCGGCATAGTTCGAGAATCCCGCAACCTGCAGTTTGTTCACTGTTTGAAGTGTAACATTCAAATACCCTCCAAGCTGCATCCCGTCAAGGTTATTTACAGCTACATTTCCAAAACCCGATACCTGCACACCGGTAATCACTGACTTTGAGAAACCTGCCAATCCGCAGACAGAAATGCCGGTAAGCGTATCCATGAGCAGATTCGTAATTCCGGCAAGCTGGATACCGTAGACTCTTCCAAGCGTAAAATTTGCCAGTCCGGCAAGCTGAATTCCCTCTGTTCTGCCTCCCACGAGATTGGCCAAGCCGGCAAGCTGCAGACCTTTAACATCCTTTTTATCGATATTGGCGAGACCGCCCATTTCAAAACCGTTCACTCCATTATTATATCCGATTAATACATTGAATGATATTTTATTCTCCACAATTCCGCTAAAGAGTCTGTTAGTACTGAGTGTTGGAAGCAGCGAAATATTGAACGTGCGCTGTTCGGTTACGGCAATATTTTTTGATTGTTCTAGCTGTTTCTCAGGAACGATAGCTTTTACCAAACCCACATCTTCGATTTGCCGTTGTTCGGGTATTGTTGCAGCCTTTATGGGTACCACATGGCTTATCAGCGGCATCATCTCTACATTCATCTCGTTCCCGCCATCGGCAGGGCGCACAATGATAACCGTATCCAAATAATTCTTCTTACTTATGCTTAGCCGAATTTTCTCGCTTTCGCCCGGAAGCAACAAACTGTAATATCCATAATCATTGGTCAGGGCCAGAGCATGATTGCTTTTATCATAGACGCTGGCATAAGGAATACGCTTTCCGCTGATGCGGTCAATTACGTAGCCGCTTACGCTGTACGCCGTAATTTTTTTACGGTTTGATGCACGTTTCTGCTTTTTGGCGCATTGCACTATGATATAATTGCCTTTATCTGAAAAGATATTGCGTGAAGGAAGCAGCTTTTTTAACACATTTCCCACAGACTGATTCTGAACATTAATGCTGATTATGCTGTCGAAAGGTACACAGTCTGCGTCGTACGAAAAGCTGAACCCGGCCTGTGATGCTATATTCTGAAGCACTGCATCGAGCCGTTGAGCAGATGCATTTAAAGAGATAACCCTTGCCGAAGGCATATTCTGAGCAATGCTCTTTGACTCTGAACACAGAAGAAACACCGGCAGTAAAGCACACAGTAGTTTAGTTATTCTGGCAGCCATCTCCGTCAAGAATATAATTTTCCGCATCGCGTTTGACGTTCATATTAAAAGTAACCGCAATAATATGAATAACATTATCAAGATTTTCGTTGCTGAAAGTCGCGGTAATGCGGCAATAGTTGAGTTGGTTCTTTTTTACGGTAATCTTATGTCCATAGACCATTTCCAGCACCTTCACCACTTCCCTGATTTCAGTACGTTCAAAAATTATTGTCTTTGTTTTCCATGCGGCCACATTTTTATCCGTATTGGTGCGACATATCAATACCGCATTTTTTCGAGAATACAACCCCTGCTGACCTTCCGTGAGTATTGCTTTATGACCCAGGCTGTCGTACATCATCACCGTTCCCTTAATTACCGAAACCGTTGCTGTATCAGAATCTGCCCGTGAATCGATGTTGAATTCAGTACCCACAACTTTCACGTTCAGCCCGTGCAGGTCAATGGTGAAAGGCTTTTCCTTATTGGCAGCAATTTTAAAATAACCGGTTCCCCTGAAGGTTACTTTGCGGTCTTTAACTCCAAAGGCCGCATGTGAATAGGACAGCTCCGAGTTGTTACGCAAGGTTATAACCGAACTGTCGCTGAGCGTTTGTTCTACGTTTTCGCCAGAACAAGCAATGCGGATGATGTCTTGAGGTTTTGTACTCATGTACCACGCAACATATCCGCAAACAGCAGTAATAATTAGTATGGCTGCGATTCGCGAAAGTGTTTTCAAAGAAAATATTTTGAATTTTTTCTGTGAAATATCAGCGCTGTCATCCAGCCGGAACTGCATATTTTCCCATGCGGCTTCTGCATTATAAGAAGGTGCCGATGCCCAGTCGACCTCATCGGCCGAAGTCCACAGCTGCTGCATTTTTTCAAATTCAGCGATGTTGCCGGGCGATGCATCTTTCCACGACAATATTCGTGAAGCCTCATCGGCATCAGCTTCTCCGGCAAAATATTTTGCCAGAAGGTCAACCATTTCAGTGTCGTGAAAATCAGTCATGGTGCTTATTGTTTCGCAAATAAAAAAATCATCATTATAAACACTTCATCAGCGAGATCGTCTCTGAGTTTTTTCAGTGCCCTGCCCATATGGTTCTCAACCGTCTTCACTGAAATATTCATTTTTTCAGCAATCTCTTTATATTTTAACCGTTCAATTTTGCTCAGTTCAAAAACCTGCCGGCACTGTTCGGGCAAACCATGTATAGCAGCAATAATTCTTTGTTCAAGCAAGCTTTGGCGCAGCTGATTATCGTCCTCCGGTTCATCAAAATATTCGGTCATCAACTTCACTTCCTTCTCCATGTCCTTCCTTCTGGCGTTTTCGCGAATCACATTCATGCAATTATTATGAAGTGCTCTGAAAATGTATGATTCAAAGGACGATGTGATGTTCAGCGCGGCTCGTTTCTCCCATATCTTAACGAAGGTATCCTGCACAACTTCTTCGGCTGTTGCGACGTCCCGTATCAGCTTAAAGGCATATCCGCACAAGCCGGAATAGTGGCTTTTGAAAAATTTCTCAAAAGCCACCATGTCGACTGTTTCCGTTCTGCTTTCCTGCGCCTTTATTTCAACCATATACCTAATTATACTCCGGCTTAGTTTGAATTATAAACTGAACCCGAACCGTTGTTATCCATTTGAATGGAAGGATTTCCTTTGTAATAAACTTCACCGCTGCCATTTATTTTTACATACAGCGACTGACTTGTATTAACTTCAACTTTTCCGCTGCCGTAAATGTAAACTTTTGTATCGACAGCACCAAGCGCAAATGCCCCGACATCACCGGAACCATTCACCTTAACTTCTTCATATGCGGCAGTTCCGCTCAATGAAACATTTCCGGAGCCATCAATTTCAGTATACACCGAATTGGCATGAATTCCTGCTTCAATATTTCCCGACCCTTTGATGTTGAAATGCACGACATCCACCGAATCGAAGGTCCCGCTGTAAATATTTCCCGAGCCGCTGATGGTAATTGCACTGAGATTCGCAATAGTGATATACACGGTAATTTTTCGATGGCTGTGAATATTCTGGTCAAACTCAATATCCCAGGTTCCGTTGTGAACGCCTTGTCTGATATGGTCAATGATGTTAGCCTGACCTTCAATGCGCACCTCCTGCGCCGTACCCTGACTCAGGTAAACATCGGCATCAATGCAGTTATTGATTCCTGTAATTGTTTGCAAACTCAAGGTCTGTGAAACAACCGGACCGGTTCCGTAAGTGTCCTTTTTACATGATGTGAATGTTGTTGCGGTTGCGATCGCAGCGATCAGCAAGATGCCGCCAATTTTTGTTTTCATTTGATTATTGAATTAAATTATTTGTGAGTTCTATTAAAATTCCTTGAAGCGAATGCCTGCCTGGCCACCAATCCACATGTGCATATCAGAATCGGCCCATGTTTCCGAAACCATTTTATAAGGAGCTATCTGCTGGCCATATTTTCCGGTATCGGGGTTGTACCATTGAGAGATATAGATGTTGTATGAAGCACCCAGAAACACATCAAAATGCTTTGAAAGCTGCAGACCAAAATCCACATTCACGCGATTCAGATTATTGGCAACGGTAACAATGTAATTATCGTACGACAGATAATAGCTGCTCACTTCTGCATTCATAAAGATTTTTTTGGAAAAATCTATCTGGGTTCCGATGCCGTATCCTATCCCCCATCCGGCGTGTTGATGATCATAGCGCGCACCTGCAGAGAAAATATTATAAAATTTATTCGTTCCAGTTTTAAAGGAGGCATTGAGATAAAAAACCTCGTTGGCTGCAAATTCATAACGTCTGTAACCTTTACGGATAAAAGAAATCAGGCCGATGCTAACGCCTTTCACGCTATCGGCAATATTCACAATACCAATCTGTGTCCCTTTGATATTACGGGCATAATTGAAGAAACCGCTAATCTGAATACCCTTTACATACTTCTTTGAAACATTTGCAAAACCGGCAATCTGTGCACCTTTCATTGTGTCGGCATAGTTCACATAACCCGCAACCTGAAAGCCATCCAGCTTACCTATGCAGGCATTTGCAAAACCCGTAATCTGTGCTCCTTTAACACTGCCTGCATAATTGGCTAATCCGCCAATCTGCATACCGTCAAGATTCCGGAGCGTTACACAACTGTTGCCACCCAACTGAATTCCTTTGAGTGAGCGTCCGGTATAACATCCGAAACCGCCTGCCTGAAATCCATTCGAGGAGTCGGCAACAATGTTCCCGAAACCGGCAATCTGAAAACCATTGAGTGTTCCACCCGAATAATTCGTAAAGCCGGCAATCTGAAATCCTTTGGTATTATGCTTATTGATATTTGCAAATCCGCCGATTTCAAGACCTTCTGTACCGGAAGAAAATCCAAGAAACATGTTCAACGAAAAATTGTTCACACAACGTCCGCATTCCATACCATTTGTGGAAACAGGCGAAATGAAAGAGATTTGAAATCGTCTTGTAAGTGTTGAGTCATTGTCTGCGCTACTCTTAGAAGTCTGAATTATTAAAAGTAAAATGAGAAGTGTTACCAGGCGTGTTTTCATGTTCAGAAGTTTTTGTTCTGCTATGAAGACGGAATCAAACAAAAAACCCCCAATCACTTATGAAAATATTTTCAAAAAAAAAGCCCGTCTCTTTATTGACGGGCCTTCTGTAAAGAAAAATAATATTTATTCCGCTTTCTTATAAACGATAGAAACGAGTGTTTTATCATCGCCGCCCATATTTACCGATAATCCGTAAGGACGCTGAGGATCGATTTTAATTTGGGCATCCCCTGTTTTTCCGGTGAGCTGTTCCCAAATGGTTACTGCCTGATGCACTCCTGTAGCGCCCGTTGGGTGCCCCCAGCCAATCAGTCCGCCGGTAGTGTTGAACGGCACTTTACCATCGCGTGCCGTATTTCCGGCAAGTACAAAATCGGGACCTTTGCCGTGTTCTGCAAATCCGATGGCCTCAACAGCCATGATACCGGCAATCGTAAAGCAGTCATGTGTTTCAACCGTCCCAATCTGTTCTTTGGTGATGCCGGCAGTTTTCATCGCTTCATGAACGGCCTTTGCAGTAGTATCCATAGAAGTGAGGTCAGCAGGTTTGCGTGTGATATCATCCACAACATGTCCCCAGCCTTTGATTTCAACAGCATCTTTGAGTGCAATACCGCATTTCTTTAAACCGGCTTCAGACATAATAGCAATGGCTGATGCGCCATCCGAAACTTTTGAGCAATCAAACACATTCAGTGAATCAACAAAACCTTTGGGATTGGGTTCGGTGAGCCCGGTAGCTTCAAGGTCTTTGATTGTATTATGATATTCCTGTGCCGTCGGGCAAAGGCGGGCATTTTCAATAGCATTCCGATACCAGCGTGCCAGAGCTTTGCGTGTATTCTCACGACCATATTTTTCGTAATAAGCGCCGGCTCTGTTGCTGAACTGCCCCGGGAAAAAATAAGCATGTCCGGCTTTGCGTTCGGCAAACCAACCGGCACCGGCAAGGATGTCCGCACCATATATTGCTTTGACGGTGTTCTGGACTTCAACGCCCATGCACAGCACCACATCGGCAGTTTCTGCAAGCACAGAACGGATACCGTTCATCAGTGCCAGACCACCTGAGCAGCAAGCACCTTCAACGCGTGTTGATGGTATGAAGCGCAACCCTTCGTCAATATGGCCCATGAATGCGCCGAGATGTGCCTGTTTATTAAAACGTGATGCCATAAAATTCCCAATCACGCATTCATCCACATTTTGCGCACCACCAATCATTTTCAGCGTTCCCTGTCCTGCCTCTTTTATGTAATATTCCAAACCGGGACGCTCCTTTTTGGGATGAAATTCTTTACGTCCCGTTCCCATTGAAGTGGTGTTGAATCCGGTGGCCATATAAACCTTTGTTCTCATTTTTTGCATTGTCGTGTCCTCCTCTTAATTTAAATAATTGTTGATTGGGCCATACGCATGGAAGAAACCCGTGAGCAGTACAGTGTTCACATCTTCTGGTTTCAAAGCAACGCCATCGCTTACCAGCTTTTCACCAATTTCTTTTGAACGGTTTGCATAGCGGCATGCGAGTTCAGAACCAAAAGTTTTCAGCGATTTTAATTCCGTAAAATACTTTTTGAAATATTCGTCCTTATCTTTTCTTCCCACAACAGCCTTCCACGGCAGCAATGACTCCGCAGCTTTCCCGAGCTTTTCGTCGCATTTTGCCTGTATATCGGAAACAGAAACATACTGTTTCTTTGAAGGATCATACACTCCAGCAACTCTTCCTTTTTCATATTTCAGAATTCCGTCTTTTTGCGAGCCGTCTGAATTCTGACCACCCTTTACGCCCGACTCCATGAGTTCGTCAAGCAAGGGGCTGTGCAGGTCTTCATCTTTGAGATACGGATTCATTACATTCATGATAAATTTGACCACGTCCACACCCACATAATCAACCAGCTGGAAGATGCCCATCGGACGAATCAGGTAATCTTGTGTTACTTTGTTTACCATGTAAACAGCTTCCGCAAAACTTACTTCTTTTGACAGCCGTAATGCTTCATTGATGCCGTATAATGCATCGCGCATAAAATGTCCGTTACCGATAAAACCGGCATAGTCGTTTGACGGGACAATGATTTTCTTCAGATTTTTCGCATACGCATGAGCAAACTCAAGCAGTTCAGGTTTTGTTTTATCGGTCACAATCAGTTCCACGAGTTTCTGCACTGCGGGAGGATTGTAGAAATGAAAACCGAGTACCCGGCCGTCAAGCTTCACCTGATCTTCGAGTTCTTTAATAGGAATCGATGAGGTATTTGTAAAAACCCATGGTTTATGAGGATTGTTGTTATCAATCTGCGAAAGCAATTTCACTTTCAACGGCTGATTTTCAATAATGGCTTCAAAAATAAGGGTTGACTCATAGGCTGCTTCAAGAGAAGTGACAGGTCTTACAACATTCATCACATCAAAGACGTACTGGTCGATGATTTCACCATTCTCAATGAGGTCGGCACGATTCTCATAGACTTTACGCAACTGCCCTATTTTCTTTTCAGCCACTTTAAGAACCTGCACTTTAAGATAGCGCATCAGCCCCGCCAGTCCTGCATGCGACACATCCATGGCATTCAGGACAAAAGTTTTTCCGCTGTTCTCCGGTTTCAGGCTCAGGTCGGCCATTTCTACCGCAGTGAGCAGTAAAATTCCGCTTCCCATCTTGCCCGCGGCACCGAGTACCGTCACATTCTGCAATCTTTCTTCGTACGTCATATTGTATAATTATTGATTTTTCTTAATTCCACGATACATGATTCCTTAAAAACAGATTCGTAATTACTGATTTACCACGAAGGTTTTCTTTTTTCCAGAAAGGCTTTCATGCCTTCTTCTCCTTCACTGCCTGTGCCAAAAAGTGTCCCGAACTTTTCCGCTTCCAGTTCACAGCCTTTGTTGAAATCCATCATCAACCCCTTACGTGTAACGTATTTTATAAGTTTTACCGATTGAGGTCCTTTCGTAATTATTTTCTTTGCAAGCTCTGTAACCTCCGTCATCAGTGCTTCGGGCTCTACCACTTTTTGAACCAGACCCATTCTGAGTGCGTCATCGGCAGTAACCATATCGGCGGTATAGAGCATCATTAATGCATTTCCAAGACTTGTAAGTCTTGCCAAACGCTGGGTTCCGGCATAACCGGGAATTAGTCCGAGATTCACTTCCGGCTGTCCGAATTTGGCTTTGTTGCTTGCAATACGGATATCGCAAGCCATGGCGAGTTCACAACCGCCACCCAACGCGAATCCATTGACAGCAGCTATTACCGGAATATCAATATTTTCAAGACGTGCAAACGTATCCTGCCCGACTTTTGAAAAGGCAGTTCCCTCTGCACTGTTCTTATTCACCATCTCGGCAATATCGGCACCGGCAACAAAAGCTTTTCCTTCGCCGGTAAGGATAATTATTTTAATTCCGCTGTTGCCCGCAGCATCATCAAGAAATGCGTTCAATTCAGTGAAAAATAGCGTATTCAGAGCGTTCATCGCCTCGGGGCGGCTTATCACTACGGTGGCAATGCCTTCGGCGATAGTTATTTTTAAAATACTATAGTCCATGCTTGTTTGTTTTGGTTTGTGTGAATGTAAAATACAAATTTACTAAGATATACGGATTGAAATGTTAAAAAAACTTAACGGCTTATAAAATTAAAAATCCGTTCTAAATCGTAATTTTGGCAATGTTAAATACTTTTAAACCATGACTGATTTTCTCATTTATTGCGCAGGTGAATTCATCACAACTGAAAACAGGATTACCGTCAGGAATCCGTTCGACGGGTCTGAAGCGGGTGTAACCTATCTTGCAGGACAGACAGAACTTGAACGCGCCATAAAGGCCGCGACCGAAGCCGCTCCCGCGATGAAAGAAATGCCGTCGTATATGCGATATAAAATTCTGATGAGCATTGCAGAAGGTATTCGTAAGAACAAAGAGCATATTGCCGCGGTACTTTCGGCAGAAGCGTGTAAGCCGATAAAAAATGCGTTAGTTGAGGTTGATCGCGGCATTCAGACGTTTATCGTGGCCGCTGAAGAAAGCAAGCGTCTACCTATGGAGTATCTGCGCCTCGACTGGACGCCTGCAGCAGCAGGTCGCGAAGGACTTGTAAAATATTTTCCTGTTGGACTTGTAGCCGGCATTTCACCCTTTAATTTCCCACTGAATCTTTCGGCCCACAAGATAGCTCCCGCCATCGCGGCAGGCTGCCCCATTATTTTGAAACCGGCCACTTCCACACCGCTCACAATGCTTGAAGTTGCGAAAATAATTGATGCGACCGAACTTCCGAAAGGCGTCGTTTCTATACTTCCGATGGATCGCATTACCGGAAACCTGCTTGTTACCGATGAACGTTTTAAACTGCTTACGTTTACAGGCAGTCCCGAAGTTGGCTGGAAAATGAAGAATGATGTGGGAAAGAAAAAAGTTGTTCTTGAGCTGGGAGGAAATGCAGGCGTTATTGTAACTCCATCCTGTGACCTTGAAAGTGCTGTTGCAAAATGTGTAGTCGGAGGTTTTGCATATGCCGGACAGGTGTGCATCCACACGCAGCGCATATATGTGCATGCATCGGTAATCAAAGATTTCAGCAAACTGTTTATTGCAAAAGTAAGGCTGCTGAAACAGGGCAATCCTCTGGATGCGGAAACAGATATCAGCGCTATGATTGATGAAGCAAACGCCATTCGGGTAGAGCAATGGGTAAACGATGCCATAAAAGAGGGTGCGCAATTGTTATGCGGCGGCAGACGCAGCGGCACTATGATGGAGCCAACCGTACTTACCGCGACAAAACGAGACATGAACGTTTGCTGTTGCGAGATATTCGGTCCGGTGGTAATTCTGGAATCGTATAATGATTTCAAAGAAGCGGTTGACCGCATCAACGACTCTGCTTTCGGACTGCAGGCAGGAGTTTTCACCAACGATATGCGCGAAGCAGATTATGCATTCAACAACATTGACGCGGGAGGTGTGATTATCAACGACGGTCCGACTTTCCGCGTTGACCATACACCTTATGGCGGCATCAAGGATTCGGGTCTCGGCCGTGAAGGCGTGAAGTACGCCATGCTGGATATGCTGGAGCCGAAGATAATGGTGAAGTGAAGGCGGTTGCGACGTAGGGGAGTGAAAAATGAAAAAATGAAAAAATGAAAAAATGAAAAAATGAAAAAATGAAAAAATG